>USMO01000014.1 GCA_900555785.1 uncultured Eubacteriales bacterium
AAGAGGAGTAAGGGATGGTAGTTTTGGTGACCGGCGGCTCGCGCGGGATTGGCGAGCGCTGCGTGCGGGATTTCTGCGCGCGGGGAGAGCAGGTATATTTCTTTTATCATGCGACGGGCGCAGCGCGCATTGCTGCGCTGGAAGGCGAGACCGGCGCGCGGGGCTTGCGCGTTGACGTTGCGGACCGTGCGGCTGTGCGTGCGGGGATTGACCGCGTGATTGCGGAGGCCGGGAGGCTGGATGTGCTGGTCAACAACGCCGGGGTGGCGCAGATCGGACTGTTTACCGACATGACGGAGGACGAATACACGGCGCTGCGCGGGGTGAATCTCGACGGTGCGGTCTTTTGCGCGCAGCGGGCAGCGGAGCAGATGGTGAAGCAGCACAGCGGGCGGATTGTCAACATCGGCTCGATGTGGGGCAAGACCGGTGCCTCCTGCGAGGTGGCGTATTCGGCATCCAAAGCGGGGGTACGCGGTCTGACGATGGCGCTGGCGAAGGAACTGGGACCTTCCGGCATTACGGTGAACTGTGTGGAGCCGGGGGTGATTGACACCGACATGAACCGGTCGCTGGATGCGGATGCGCGGGCTGCGCTTTGCGACGAAACGCCGCTTTGTCGGCTGGGGACACCTGCAGACGTTTCGGCTGCGGTGCTGTTCTTTGCGTCGGCTGCGGCAGACTTCATCACCGGGCAGATTCTCGGGGTGGACGGGGGATTTGCGGTATGAGGCGCAGGCACCGGTGTGTGCCGGTGGCGGTCTGTCTTGTGTTGGCTGTATTATTGGCTGGCGGGGGTATCCTATTATCGGTGCGCGGAGACTGGCGGTACCGGGTTCTCTACACGCTGGTGCCGGTACAGGCGCAGGTTCTGGAGGCGGTGGAGCCGGACTGGGCATCTCAGGAATGGGAGGTTACCGCGCTTGTTTCGGACGGGCGGGTGACGGTAGAGGACACGCTTCTGTTGATCAATCAGGCGCATCCGCTGGAAGATGGGTACGAGCCGGAGGTTGTTTCGCTCGGGGACTGGCGCATGACGGCTGCAACGCGGACGGCGTTTGAGGCGTTACGCGCGCGGGTGGAGTGCGAGACGGGGGAGCGGCTATTGATTCGGAGTGCATACCGGAGTTGGGACGAGCAGCAGGCAGAGCTGGCACAGGGTGGCGAGGCGGTTGCGGCGCAGCCCGGCGAGAGCGAGCACGAGGCAGGGATGGCTTTGGATGTTTGCGTGCGCGGGTTTGGCGGGCAGGCGTTTCTGAAGACGGCAGCCGGGCGGTTGGTGAACCGGACCTGTGCGGAGGAAGGGTTTGTGGTTCGGTATCCGCTTGGAAAGGCATCCGTGACGGGGTTTGCGTTTGAGCCTTGGCATTTGCGGTATGTTGGGCGGGTTCACGCGGAGGCGATGGCTGCCGGGCATTTGACGCTGGAGGAATACATTCTTGGCATGGTGCCTGGGCAATGGTACGCCCGCGGCGATGTGTTGATTCTGCGCAGTGCGGATTTGGCGATTCAGCTGCCCGCTTCCTTTATCCGTTGTACAATCTCTCCAGACGGCTGCGGGTACTGGATTTATACGGTTGAGGTAGAGTGAGGGAAAGACCTTGGAGGGAGAAGGGAGGACCCTTTCGTAGGGTCCTCCCTCTCCCTCCAAACCTTCCTCATCCTCCCCGAACTTTCCTCAGCCGGGGGTTGTATACAGTACTTCTGAACTTTCCATGCTACGTGAACAAAACGCGGTGCGCCGGGCGGGCGTAGCACAAACCCCGGCTGAGGAAAGTTTTTGTGGGATGGGGCGGTTCGGGAATTTGGAAAAAGAGCGGCTATCGCACTCGATGGGGGTGTGGTAGCCGCTCTTTTTGCCCGGAGGGCAAAAATTTGCTGGGTGGGGTGGGGGAGGTAGCAATTCTGTTGGTAGTGGGTGGTTGGGGCAATAAAAAATAACCGCCCACAGCTTTCACACCGAGCGGTTATTTTAGCTAATCGGAGGGGGAACCGTTGCCGGGTGTTCCTCACATCTATTTTATAGTATAACATGTTTTTTCTGTATTGTCAACTCTTTTTGCAAAAATAGCTTGACAAAAAGAGAAATTTTCTGTATAATAAGAATGTCACAGAAAAATGTGACCTTGGAAACACCGCGCAATGAAGCAGGTTTTGCTTGATTGCGACGACGCAAGGCGAAGGTGTTTGCGCTCTGCAGGCTTTGCGGGGTACAGGCGCTGCCTGCCGGTGGCGGTTACCTCCTCCTGAACCGGAGGACGTAAAAATTTCTTTTTCTTCCTCCGAAACTCGGAGGGAGGTGATAGCCGATGTACATTACGTTAGAAGAACTTCTTCTACTCGGTACATTTGTACTTGCAGTAATCAAGTTTGTAATCGACATCCGAAACAATAAAAAGAAATAACCGCCCATAGTGCCCAAACTCTTAGCGGTTATTTCAATCGACAGGAGGGGGTAACCGTCGCCGGTGTTTCCTCGTATCTATATTATAGCACATTTTTGAGATTTGTCAAGTCTTTTTGCAAAATTTTTGCGGGGGGACCGGCAGACCGAAAAAAGAGAGACCCCCGCAAGAGAGGTCTCCTTTTTCGGTTTATGCCAAACGGCATTACGCCATTGCGTTGATCTTTTTGGTGAACTGGCTCTTTTTATGAGCTGCGGCGTTCTTATGGATGATTCCGTAAGCAGCTGCCTGGTCGATCTTCTTCACCGCGACTTTGTACGCTGCCTGAGCTGCTTCCTTATCACTGGAAGCCACAGCTGCGTCAAACTTCTTGATCTCGGTCTTCAGTGCGGACGCATGCATTTTGTTCTGCAGGGTCTTGACCTTAATGACCTTGACTCTTTTCTTTGCGGATTTGATATTCGGCATCGATCTTTTACCTCCCCCTGTATTTTCCGCCCGGGCGGAATGGAATGGTATGCCTGAAAACGGCGCCTGAGAGGGTGCGCTCGGTTTTCATCCATATACCCTCATATTGTACCACACTTTTTTCCGGATTGCAAGGGCTTTTTCAAAAAAAATTCCTGATTTTTACGATTTTTTTCGAATTGTTGATTTTGACAAGAAGCAGGTACCGGGAGCGGAAAAAGTTGGGAAACCGGGAATTTTGTCGCCTCGCGTTGCTGCCGGGCTGCGATTTTTGCGCCCCATAATGTAAGAAGATAAAAATTTTTCGGGAAATTCTCGGAAAAGCCTTGACAAACCGGAGAAAATATGGTAAAATAGTAAACTGCATTATAATCGCCTGTACTATGCGCTCTTTTTGCGCTGCTCCCGAAAACCGGTTCGGCAGATTGCACAAAAGCGGCGCTTTGAAAGCAGCTGCTTTCGGCGGGCGAAGCGGGTGCCGGCATCTGTCGGCTGGCTGCCCGTGTTTCCTTCCGGGTTCAACCCGAATTTCTGAATGGAGTGATGGAATCAATGATCGAATTAAAAGAGCAGAGACTTGGTCAGAACGTCAGAAAGAGCTTTGCCAGATCCCGTTTCGACTATCCGCTGCCGAATCTGGTGGAGATCCAGACGAAGTCGTACAAGTGGTTTCTCGACGAGGGTCTGCGGGAGGTCCTGCAGGATGTCTCCCCGATCACCGACTATTCCGGCAATCTCGTAATCGAATTTATCGAATACTCCCTGGACACCGACAAACCGAAGTATCCGGTTGAGGAGTGCAAGGAGCGGGATGTCAACTACGCCGCGCCTCTGCGGGTCAAGGTCCGTCTGACCAACAAGACCACGGGCGAGGTGAAGGAGACCGAGACCTTTATGGGCGATTTTCCGCTGATGACCGAGACGGGTACCTTCGTGATCAACGGCGCAGAGCGTGTCATTGTTTCCCAGATCATCCGTTCCCCGGGCATGTACTACTCCTCGGAGATCGACAAGGCGGGCAAGAAGACCTACGCAACCACGGTCATCCCGTATCGCGGCGCATGGCTGGAATATGAGGTTGACGCAAACGGCGTGATGGCGGTCCGCATCGACAAGACGCGGAAGGTCCCGCTGACGATGTTCCTGCGCGCGCTGACTTTTGAGAGCGGCGAGACGCTGGAGACGCGGGAGCAGATTTACGAGAAGTTCGGCGAGGACGACAGACTTATGCTGACCTTCGAGCGGGACGAGAGCGAGGAGCTGGCGGCGGCAAACCGGTCGACCATCAGCGTGGAAGCAATCAAAGAGATTTACAAGAAGCTCCGTCCGGGCGAGCCGCCGATTGAGGAAGCGGCACGCACGCTGCTGCACAACTATTTCTTCGACCCCAAGCGCTATGACATTGCGGCTGTGGGGCGGTATAAATACAACAAAAAGATGGCAATCCACTCCCGCATTGCGAACCGCCGTGCAGGAGAGACGGTTGTCAGCCCGCTGACCGGCGAGGTGCTGGCAAACGAGGGTGACGTCATCGACCGCGACCTGGCGCTCTCGATCGAGCGTGCAGGCGTCAACGAGGTGACGATCCTTCTCGACAACGGCGACAAACTCAAGGTGCTGGGCAACAACACCCTGGAGCCTGTTTACGTGCTGGGCTACGACCTGACCGATTGCGGCGTGAAGGAAAAGGCGAGCATTCCGGTTCTGTGCGAGCTGAAAGAGCAGTTTGGCGACGATGCGGAGGGGCTGAAGGAAGAAGCGCGCCGCCGCATTGCGGACCTCTGCCCGAAGCATCTGACCTGCGAGGATATTTTCGCGTCGGTCAGCTATCTGATCGACCTGATGCACGATGTCGGAAACGTGGATGACATCGACCATCTGGGCAACCGCCGCATCCGCTCGGTCGGCGAGCAGCTGCAGAACCAGCTGCGCATCGGCTTTACGCGGATGGATAAAATCATCAAGGAGCGCATGACCACGCAGGACAACGAGAAGCTGACCGTGCAGGGGCTGATCAACATCCGTCCGGTGACAACGGCAATCCGCGAGTTCTTCGGGTCGAGCCAGCTGTCGCAGTTCATGGACCAGAACAACCCGCTGGCAGAGCTGTCGCACAAGCGCCGTCTGTCGGCTCTGGGTCCCGGCGGTCTGTCGCGTGACCGTGCATCGTTCGACGTCCGTGACGTCCACTATACGCAGTACGGCCGTATCTGCCCGATCGAATCTCCGGAAGGCCCGAACATCGGTCTGATTTCCTATCTGACAACCTACGCAAAAATTTCGGAATACGGCTTCATCGAGGCGCCCTACCGCCGTGTGGAGCATATCACCAACCCGGACGGCACCGTGACCAACCGCGTGACCGATGAGGTGGTGTACATGACCGCCGACACCGAGGACCACTATATTGTGGCGCAGGCGAACGAGCCGCTGGACGAAAACGGCTGCTTTGTCAACCCGAAGGTTGCAGGCCGTGACCGCACCGAGTTCGTGGAAGTTGACCCTGCAAGAGTCGACTTCATGGACGTTGCGCCGAAGATGCTGGTGTCGGTTGCGTCCGCAATGATTCCGTTCCTGGAAAACGACGATAACACCCGTGCGCTGATGGGTTCGAACATGCAGAAGCAGGCGGTGCCGCTGATGGTCAGCGATTCGCCGATTGTCGGTACCGGTATGGAATACAAGGCGGCGCTGGACTCCGGCGTTGTCGTGACCGCGCAGAGAGCCGGCGTTGTCGAGCGCGTGCAGGCGGACGAAATTCGCGTGCTGACCGACAACGGCATGAAGGACGTGTACCCGCTGATCAAGTTCAAGCGGACCAACCAGGGTACCTGCTACAACCAGCGCCCGATCGTCAAGAAGGGCGAGCGGGTTGAGGTCGGACAGGTTATTGCCGACGGTCCCGCGACCTACCATGGCGAGGTTTCGCTGGGGAAGAACGCGCTGATCGGTTTCATGACCTGGGAAGGTTACAACTACGAGGACGCGGTTCTGCTGAACGAAAAACTGGTGCGGGATGACGTGTATACGTCGCTCCACATCGAGGAATATACGCACGAAGCAAGAGATACCAAACTCGGACCGGAAGAAATCACGCGTGAAATTCCGAACGTCGGCGAGGACGCGCTGAAGGACCTGAATGCCGAAGGTATCGTCAAGAGAGGTACCGAGGTGCGCTCGGGCGACATTCTGGTCGGTAAGATCACGCCGAAGGGCGAGACCGAGCTGACGGCAGAGGAGCGGCTGCTGCGCGCAATCTTCGGCGAAAAGTCGAGAGAGGTGCGTGACACCTCGCTGCGCCTGGCACACGGTGAATCCGGCATTGTGGTGGACGTTCGCGTCTTCTCGCATGACGCCGGAGACGAACTGCCGGCTGGCGTGAACAAGGTTGTAAAGGTTTATATCGCACAGAAGAGAAAGATCTCCGTGGGCGATAAAATGGCAGGCCGTCACGGTAACAAGGGTGTCGTGTCGCGGATTCTGCCGCCGGAGGATATGCCGTTCCTGCCGGACGGAACGCCGCTGGACATCGTGCTGAACCCGCTGGGCGTGCCGTCGCGTATGAACATCGGGCAGGTGCTGGAGGTCCACCTCGGCATTGCCGCAAAGAAACTGGGCTGGAAGATCATGACGCCGGTCTTTGACGGTGCGCATGAGTCGGATATTCTGGAATGCCTGAAAATGGCGGGTCTGCAGCGTGACATCTTCCCGCTGGAGAATCCGGAGGGCAAGGCGCTGTTCGAATCGGTGAAGAACGAGGAGACCGGCGAGGAGACCCTGCGCGAGCTGACCGCCGAGGAGCGCGAGAACAAGGAGCTGCTGGACACCCTGCGTGCCGAAAAGCGGCTGAAGATTCTGGACGGCAAGACCGTCCTCTACGATGGCAGAACCGGCGAACCCTTCGACAACCCTGTCACGGTCGGTATCATGTACTACCTCAAGCTCCACCACCTGGTGGACGATAAGATCCATGCACGGTCGAACGGTCCGTACTCTCTGGTCACGCAGCAGCCTCTGGGCGGCAAGGCGCAGTTCGGCGGTCAGCGTTTCGGAGAAATGGAAGTCTGGGCGCTCGAGGCTTACGGTGCGGCTTACACGCTGCAGGAGCTGCTGACGGTCAAGTCTGACGATATTAACGGACGCCGCCGCGCTTACGAAGCGATTATCAAGGGTCAGAATATCCCGACGCCGGGAATTCCGGAATCCTTCAAGGTCCTGGTCAAGGAGCTGCAGTCGCTGGCGCTGGATGTGCGCGTGCAGGATAAGGACGGCAACGAGATCGATCTCTCCGAGCTTTGCGTGGAGGATGATCCGTATCCGATCAGCCGTGTGGATGCGTCCGCAATCGCCGAGGCGCTGAGCAAGTCGGGCGATGAGGATGAGCTGGAGGATTCGAACCAGATTCTGGACGAGAACGGCAATCCGATCGAGGACGAGACGGAGGAGGACGATGAGCTGTTTGCCAAGGAAGAAGACGAGGCATACGGCGATGAGTTCTTCGACGACGGCGACGGCGACGGAGCCGATGAGTAATTGTTTGCAGAGGGAGAATAACGGTGGAGAATAAGGATTTTTATTCGATCAAAATCGGTCTGGCATCCCCGGAGATGATTCGGGAGTGGTCTTACGGTGAAGTGACCAAGCCGGAAACCATCAACTACCGCACACTCAAAGCCGAGATCGGCGGTCTGTTCTGCGAGCGGATCTTCGGGCCGACCAAGGATGGCGCGTGCATGTGCGGAAAGTACAAGAATTCCCACAGCAAAGAGGTCATCAAGTGCGAGAAATGCGGCGTGGACGTGACCACCAAAAAGGTCCGCCGCGAGCGCATGGGGCACATTGAACTGGCATGCCCGGTGTCGCATATCTGGTATTTCAAGGCGGTCCCGTCGCGGATGGCGCTGGTGCTGGATATGTCGCCGAAGGCTCTGGAGCAGGTGCTGTATTTTGCCGAGAACGTGGTGCTGGATCCCGGCACCACGCCGCTGGAGCGCGGGATGGTGCTCAACGAGAAGACCCTGCGCGAGAATCAGGAGCTTTACGGTGAAGATGCCTTCCGCGTCGGCATGGGCGCAGAGTCGATCAAGGAACTGCTGCAGAGCATTGATGTGGCGGCAACCTGCGAGGAATTGAAGGAAGAGCTGAAAACCGCAACGGGGCAGAAAAAGACCCGCGTCATCAAGCGGCTGGAGGTCATGGAGGCGTTCCGCAAATCCGGCAACCATCTGGATTGGATGATCCTGGATGTGATTCCGGTTACGCCGCCGGACATCCGCCCGATGACCCAGCTGGACGGCGGACGGTTTGCGTCCTCCGACCTCAACGAGCTGTACCGTCGCGTCATCGCGCGGAACAACCGCCTGAAAAAGCTGATGGAAATCCGCACGCCGGAAATCGTGGTGCGGAACGAGAAGAGAATGCTGCAGGAAGCTGTTGACGCGCTGATCGACAACGGCAAGAGAGGAAAGCCGGTCACGGGCGCTTCGAACCGCTCGCTGAAGTCGCTCTCCGAGATGCTGCGCGGGAAGCAGGGACGGTTCCGTCAGAACCTGCTGGGGAAACGTGTGGACTACTCGGGACGTTCGGTTATCGTGGTCGGTCCGAACCTGAAGATTTATCAGTGCGGTCTGCCGAAGGAAATGGCAATCGAGCTGTTCAAGCCGTTCGTCATCAAGCGCCTGGTTGAAATGGGCAAGGCGACCAACGTCAAGGACGCACAGAAGAAGATCGACCGCGCCTACGACACAGCGAATGCCTGCGTGTGGGACGCGCTGGAAAACGTTATCAAGGAGCACCCGGTGCTTCTGAACCGTGCGCCGACGCTGCACCGTCTGTCGATTCAGGCGTTCGAGCCGATTCTGGTCGAGGGAAGAGCCATCAAGCTGCACCCGCTGGTCTGCCCGGCGTTCAACGCGGACTTCGACGGCGACCAGATGCCGGTTCACGTCCCGCTGTCTGCCGAGGCGCAGGCAGAGGCGCGGTTCCTGATGCTGTCGGCAAACAACCTGCTCAAGCCGATGGACGGTAAAGCCGTTACGGTCCCGTCGCAGGATATGATTCTGGGTGCATACTATCTGACCATGGACAAGGCGGGCGAGCCAGGCGAGCACGGCATCTACCGTGATTTCAACGAGGCAATGTGCGCTTACCAGAACGGCGACCTCGGTCTGCATGCGCCGATCCGCATCCGCGTGACGAAGGAATATGAGGGGCAGAAGAAGTCGGCTGTCATCGATGCAACGCTGGGTCGGCTGATTTACAACCAGGCAATTCCGCAGAACCTTGGTTTTGTCGACCGGTCGAAGCCGGAGAACGAGTTCAGGCTGGAGGTCGATTTCATCGTCAAGAAGAAGCAGCTGGGTCAGATCATCGACCGCTGCATCCGCTACAACGGGCCTGCGGTCTGCGCAGATATGCTGGACGCAATCAAGGCGATGGGCTACAAGTATTCGACGCGCGCATCCTTCTCGATTTCGGTCTATGATATGACCATCCCGAAGGAAAAATCCGCAATCATCGCCGAGGCGCAGAAGCAGGTGGACGTGCTCAACGAGTATTACCGCATGGGTCTGTTCTCGAACGAAGAGCGTTACAACGCGGTCATTCATCTGTGGGAGACGACGACCGGAAAAGTCACGGCAAAGCTGCAGGAGAGCTTCTCCCGCTACAACCCGATTAACATCATGTCCGATTCCGGCGCGCGCGGTTCCGTGGAGCAGATGCGCCAGCTGGCAGGTATGCGCGGACTGATGTTTGCAACGAACGGACGAACGATCGAAATTCCGATTAAGTCGAACTTCCGTGAAGGACTGAACATTCTGGAATATTTCATGGGCGCGAAAGGCTCGCGTAAGTCGCTGTCCGATACCGCGCTTCGTACTGCCGACTCGGGTTACCTGACGCGGCGTCTGGTTGACGTTTCGCAGGACGTGATTGTCCGCGAGGTCAAGTGCGACACCACCGACGGCGAGCTGATTACGGCGGTCACCGAGACGGACGGCAGCGTGCTGGAGCCGCTGGCGGACCGGATTACCGGCAGATTCACGATGGGACCGGTCGTCAACCCGGCAACGGGCGAGGTGATGATCGGGGACGACGTGATGATCACCGACGATATGGCAAAGCAGATCGACGAAGCCGGCATTACGGCGGTCAGCATCCGCACGGTCATTCATTGCCACGCACGCTACGGGATCTGTGCGCATTGCTACGGTGCCGACTTGGCGAACGGCAAGCTGGTCAATGTGGGTGAAGCGGTCGGTATCATTGCGGCGCAGTCGATCGGTGAACCGGGTACGCAGCTGACGATGAGAACTTTCCACTCCGGCGGTGTCGCAGGCTCCGATATTACGCAGGGTCTGCCTCGTGTCGAGGAGCTGTTTGAGGCGCGTCAGCCGAAGAAGCCGGCAATCATTTCCGAGATTAACGGTACGGCACGCATTACAACGGGCGAGAACTCGATTCACGTTGTCACGGTCACGCCCGATGCGGACCAGCCCGAAGGCGTGGTGCCGGAAGTGAAGGAATATACGATTCCTTACGGCACGAAGCTGGCAATCAAGAACGACCAGCATCTGGAGATCGGTCAGTCGATCACCGAAGGCAACAAGGCACCTGCCGACATCATGCGGATTCTGGGTCTGGATGCGGTTTACTCCTATCTGATTCGCGAAATCCAGAAGGTGTACCGGTCGCAGTCCTGTAACGTCAACGACAAGCACATTGAAATCATTGCGCGCCAGATGACGCGGAAGATGGTGGTGGAAGACGGCGGAGACACCGGCCTGTTGGTCGGCTCCCGTGTGGATGCAGGCGAGTTCGAGCGCGCGAATGACGCTGTCAAGGCGCGGATTGCGAATGGAGAAGAGGGCTTGCAGCTGGCAACCGGCAGCGTGATTCTGCTGGGTATCACAAAGGCGTCTCTGCAGACCGAATCCTTCATGTCTGCGGCATCCTTCCAGGAAACGACGAAGGTGCTTACCGAGGCGGCAATCGAGGGCAAGACCGACTATCTGCGCGGCTTGAAGGAGAACGTCATCATCGGCAAGCTGATCCCTGCCGGCACCGGTATGGAGTGCTACAAGGGCGTCGGCGTCCGCCCGGCGGATTCTGTCGAGAATCAGGCGATGTAAGAAGACCCCGGAGAAAAAAGGGGACCCTACAAAAGGGTCCCCTTTTTTCTCCGGGGTCTTTCCCGCTTTCCTGTAACCCCTCACTGCGCCGAGTGATCTGAAGCGGCGATGAAGCGGGCGTGGGAGGCTTGCATGGAGGCACGGGCTGCGGCGTCCTGTTCGGGGTTGCCGAGACCGAAGCTGATGGCGATTGCCGTGTTTACATCGTTCATCATGCTGTCGTCCAAATGCCCCATCTTTTCCTTCAGGCGCCGCTTGTCAAGCGTTCGGATCTGCTCTAAGAGAATGACCGAATCCTTGGCAAGCCCCACGCGGTCGGCAAACACGTCAATGTGCGTGGGCAGGTGCGTCTTGCTCATGCGGGAAGTAATGGCGGCAGCGATCACGGTTGGACTGTAGCGATTGCCAATATCGTTTTGAATGATGAGAACCGGGCGAAGCCCTCCCTGTTCGGACCCAACGACCGGGCTCAGGTCCGCGTAATAAATATCTCCGCGTCTGACGGTGTTCATAATTCGCATCCTTTCCTTTTGGTTTGTACCCTTATTTTGGTCAACGAGCGGCAGGTTTAATCGCCGAGCCGCACGGACAGCGGCGGAACATTTTTCCACCCATTGACAGAATATGACCGGAAAGGTCGGTCCGACACCGAAAATGTCGAGAGGAGAGCCTGAAAGTTTTGTGAAAGACCTTTACAAGCCGCGCAAAATATGGTACAATGAAGGGGATAAGAAAGGAAGGTGTTTGACATGGCATTGCAAACCAGAGCAGAAGCAAAAAAAGAATTTACATGGGACTTTTCCGGCATTTTCCAAAGCGAAGAAGCATGGGAAGCCGCATACGCAAAGGCAGAAAAGGATATTGAAAAGATTCATACGCTGGAGGGGACGCTCGGCACCTCGGCAGACAGCATGAAGGCGGCGCTGGACACCATCACCCAGGTGACGCACGACGTTGAGATTGTCTACCTCTATGCGTCGCTCCATATGAGTACCGATAACGGTGACCCCATCAACCAGGCAAGATCCGGCAGAGCAACCAACCTGATTGTGAAACTCTCGACCGCAGCGGCGTTCGTCGAGCCGGAAATCGTCGCCATCGACGGCAAAAAGCTGGAGGAAATGCTGAACGATTCCAAGCTGGCAACCTACCGCCACATGATCGAGGACACTGCCCGCGCGCGGAAGTATACGCTGGACGCGCACTCCGAGCAGATGCTTGCCATGCTGTCGGACGCAGCCGGCACCGCGTCGGATTGCTTCGGCATGCTGGAGAGCGTTGACATGACGTTCCCGGACATCAAGGACGAGAACGGAAACACCGTCACCCTGACGCACGGCAACTTCGGTGTTTACCGCGAGAGCGGCGACCAGCGGGTCCGGCGCGAGTCGTTTGAAGCCTACTTCGGCGAGTTCAAGCGCTATATCAACACCTTTGCCGCCATGTACGCAGGCAGTGTGAAGATGGACAACTACTACACCCGTGTGCGCGGGTACGGGTCGACCTGCCAGCGTGCGCTGTTTGCCGACAACGTGCCGGTCAGTGTTTACGACCAGCTGACCGAGGCGGTCCATGCCGGGCTGCCGACCATGCGCCGGTATCTGGACCTGCGCCGCCGCGTGCTGGGTCTGGACGAGCTGAATATGTACGATCTCTACTGCCCGATGGTAGCGGATGTGGACATGAAGATGCCTTACGGGGAGGCGCAGAAGCTGGTCCTGGAGGCGACCAAGCCGCTGGGCGAGGAGTACGGCAAGCTGCTGCAGCGTGCGTTCTCCGAGCGCTGGATTGACGTTTACGAGAACAAGGGCAAGACGACCGGCGCGTTCTCCTGCGGCGTGTACGGGGTGCATCCGTTCGTGCTGCTGAACTATTCCGACAAGCTGGATGACGCGTTCACGCTGGCGCACGAGTTGGGGCATTCGATGCATTCCTGGTTCTCGGACACCACGCAGGATTTCGCCAACCACGACTACCGCATTATGGTTGCGGAGGTTGCGTCAACGGTCAACGAGGTGCTGCTGTCGAAGTACCTGCTGGCGCATGAGACCGACCCGCAGAAGCGCGCGTATATTCTGAATCACTTCCTGGAGGGCTTCCGCACGACGGTCTTCCGTCAGACGCTGTTTGCGGAGTTTGAGCGTCAGGCGCACGATGCCGAGATGAACGGCACGCCGCTGACCGCCGATACGCTGAACGGGATTTATCGGAAGCTGAACGAACTTTACTATGAAGGTGCGGTCGTCAACGAGCTGCAGGACATTGAGTGGGCACGGATTCCGCATTTCTACAATGCGTTCTATGTTTACAAGTATGCGACCGGCTTCTGCTCTGCGGTTTCCATTGCGGACCGGATTCTGAACCGCAACGGCGCAAAGGAATATCTGCGCTTCCTGTCGACCGGCGGTTCCGACTACCCGTTGGAGGAGCTGAAGATCGCCGGCGTTGATCTGACCAAGCCGGACACGGTGACCAACGCCCTCAAGGAATTCGACGCCGCCCTGACCGAGCTGGAAGGACTGCTGAAGTAAGGTTTAGAGGGGAGAAGGAGAAGAAGACCTTGGAGGGAGAGGGGAGACCCTTTCGTAGGGTCCCCCCTCTCCCTCCAAACCTCCCTCATCCTCCCCGAACTTTCCTCAGCCGGGGTTTGTTCACAGTGCTTCTGATTCTTCCGTGCTGCGTATCAAGATATGGTACGCGGGAGGAGCGAGGCACAAACCCCGGCTGAGGAAAGTTTTTGTTGGATTGGGTCGGTTCCGGATTTTGAACGGCTTGAAATTTTGGATGGTTGCGAATCCGGCAATCAAGATTCAGTGATTGCTTATGAGTCATTCAAATTTTATAAAAGAGCGGTTACCGCATCCCGATGGTGTGCGATAGCCGCTCTTTTTATAAACTTTTAACCTACCCAGACAGACCCCGAACTTTCCTCAGCCGGGGGTGTTTCACGCCCGTCAATCGCACCGCGTCTTGCCGTGCAGCACGGAAGATTCAGAAGCACTGTAACCACCCCCCGGCTGAGGAAAGTTCGGGGAGGATGAGGGAGGGTTGGAGGGAGAAGGCATCGCGAAGCGACGGTAGCGGCTTGCCGCGTTGACCCCTACCCGAAAGGGGGGTCCCTTCTCCCACCAAGGGCTTCCTTCTTTCCCTCCACGCATATCACCTCAGGTGGAGGAATTGTTCGTGCGTGGTGACGGATTCGGTGGGGGAGGTGTTTTTTCGGTATTCGGAGGGGGTTCTGCCGGTGTGACGGATGAAGGCGCGGTTGAAGGTCCGCAGGGTCCCGAAGCCGACGTGGAAGCAGATGTCGGTCACCGAGTCGTCCGAATTGAGGAGCATCCGGCATGCCTCCGAAATGCGCAGCGAGTTGATGTAATCGTTGAAGCGCATGCCCAGCTTTTTGCTGAACAAATGGGAAATGTAGTAGCGGTTCAGCCCCAACTTGTCCGACAGCACCGAAAGCGACAGGTCGCCGGCGTAGTGGCGGGTGCAGTAGAAAATGATCGAGCGGAGCGCGCCGGAGTCATCCTGCGGCAGACCGATCAGCTTCATTTTTGAGAGGATTTCCGCGAACAGCGCGAGCAGGTAGCCTTGCAGTTTCTCGCGCCTGTAGGGGACCGTCTCTTCGGGCTGGCGACAGATTTCCACGATTGCGTCAAACAGCGCGTTGATACGCGGGTCGTATGCCCCGCCCGGCAGAACCGCCGACTCCGGCAGGGACAGCTCAAATTCGTCCGACAGCTCCGGCATCAGGTCCGGTTTGACGATCATGATGGAGTAGTCTTCCTTTACCGCCGTCTCGTAGCTGTGAATTTGGTTCGGGAAGGTCAGAAACAGGTCGCCCGGCTGCAGGTCGTACCGCCCGGAATCCGACGTGGCAAACGTCTTTCCCGTTCGGTACAGGACCAGCTCCAGCTCCCGGTGCAGGTGCGCTGCGCATTGCAGCCGGCTTCGCGGTCCGCTGATGCCGTAGTAGATGTCTTTGTCTTTCTTTTCGTATTTCACGTTCAGCGACATGTTTATCGCCTCCTTTCTGAAGGGGGAGAAGACCTCGGGGCGCTGCCCCGAACCCCGCTTAGAACCTTCTTTCGGATGAAG
>USMO01000015.1 GCA_900555785.1 uncultured Eubacteriales bacterium
AGCGAGTGAAGATGGGGGGACGCCCTTCTCAGGGAAAGTTCTTGGGGTTCTTAGCCCCTTCTTTCAAGAAGGGGCTAAGCGGGGTTCGGGGCAGCGCCCCGAGGTCTTTCATATCTTCTGTTCGAAATACCGGTTGATGATTGCGGCGCAGACGGAGGCGCTGGCTTCATCGGGGTGCATGTCCGAGAAGCGGACGGCAACGGTGTGGTTGCGGGTGATAACGGATTGGGCGTTGATGCGCTCCTGGAGAAGCGTCTGTAAGCGCTCGCCGCGATAGGAAAATTGCCCATGAATGACAACGCCATCGAGGTCGAAAAGGTTGACCGAATTGATAATCGCGCAGGAGAAGCAGTCGGCGATGTAGGCAAGTACCGTGTTTGCCTCGCGGTCGCCCATATAGGCATCGTCCACCAGCTTTTCGTAGGACGGAAAATGAAACTTTTCCTGAAGCGCCTTAATGGTGACATACTTTTCGAGACACCCGAAGTTGCCGCAGGAGCAGGGGATGCCACCTGCGTGAATGCTGGTGTGCCCAAGCTCGCCGGCAAACCCGCCGAAGCCGCGGTAAATCTTGTCGCCGGTCATGATTGCGGAACCGATACCGTCGGAAACAATGACGAACATCCAGTTGCGATAGGAGGTCTCGGCGCGAAAGGATTCCTGAAGCGTCAGAAGCACCGCGTTGTTGTCAACGGTCACCGGCAAACCGGATTTTTCCCGCAGGTAGTTGCCAACGTCCACATGATGGAAAAAGGCGAAATCCGGCGGGTTGAGAATCGTCCCGGTTACGTAATCCAGCGGTCCGGGCGCACTCACACCAATGCCGAGACACTTCTCGCGGGGAATGTTCAGCTCGGCGAGAAACCGCAGCACTTCGCTCCATGCGAAATCCAGCAGCTGGTAAGCGTCGTCCCACTCCTCGGTCCGATAGCTGGAGTAGGCGACAATGTGCGACTTGAGGTCGGTCACGCAGACGTAAATGTACTGCCGGTGCAGCGCGATTCCGGCGGCGTAGCGATGGTCCGCTACAATGTCGAGGAGAATCGACTTGCGCCCATGCGAGGAGGACATCGCGCCAACTTCGGTCACCTGACCCTCGCTGATCAGGTCGTTGGTAATCATCGTTACCGCGGATTTTGACATGTTGGAAATCTTCGCAATCGCCGCGCGCGAGATCGGCTTTTTACGAATGTAGTTGAGAATGAGCGCGCGGTTCTCATTCTTGATGGTTCGCACGTTGTGCGGATAAACTTTCATAGCACACCTCGTTTTCCTTCTATTGTTATTATCATATCACAAAAAATGTTGTTTGTAAAGCCTTTGGTTCAAGTTTTGAATGAAATAATCGAAAAAATTCCGTTTTTTGACGGATAGAGGAAGAATACCTGTATGAATCAAACGAAATTGATAAACGGACCGATCTTTTTTAAGCGGAACCGGGTCTGGCGGGTCTATACCGGCGGGCGCCTGTTCGGGAGCTTCTTCGGCGACGAAGCGGCAGACGGATTTTACCCCGAGGAATGGGTCGCATCCGATGTCCATGCGCTCAACGGCACCGACCGCGACCCGAACGAGGGCATTTCCCGCACCCGGGAAGGCGAGTTGCTGACCGACCTGTTCCGGACGCACCGGCGCGAACTGCTGGGCGAGCGGCACGAGTGGGGCGTGCTGGTCAAGCTCTTGGACAGCGCCATCCGGCTGCCGGTGCAATGCCACCCGGACCCCGCCTATTCCCGCCGCTACCTGAACTCCGATCACGGCAAAGCCGAGTCGTGGGTCATTCTGGAAACGCGCGAGAATGCGTGCATCTACTTCGGCTTCAGGGAGCAGATCACCAAAGAGGAGTTTGCCGCAGCCGTTGCGGCGAGCGAGCGCGACCCCGAGGCGATGCCGGCGCTGCTCAATCGCATTCCCGTCAAAAAAGGAGACGTTTTCTTCATCGGCGCGAATATGATCCATGCTATCGGCGCGGGTTGCCTGCTGCTGGAAACGCAGGAGCCGACCGACTTTACCATCCAGCCCGAGCATTGGTGCGGCGACGTCAAGCTGACGCAGGAGCAGATGTATCTCGGGCTTCCGGCAGACGTAGCGCTGGATTGCTTCCACTACGGCGTCTGGGGCGATGCGGCAATCGCGCTGGGCAAAAAGACTCCGCGCGTGCTGTATGATGGCGGACGCGTAAAGGACGAATCGCTGATTTCGTTTGCCGACACGCCCTGCTTTGCGGTGCGGCAGCTGACGGTCACAAACGCATCCACCGGACGGCTGGATTATCCGGCGGTCTGCGTGATAACGGAAGGCGAGGGAACGGTCACCAGCCCTGCCGGGACCGAACCCCTGAAGAAAGGCGACTACTTCCTGCTGCCGGATTGCCTGCGCGGGCGCATTTCGCTTGCAAGCACCGGACAGATGGAGACCGTCGTCTGCATCCCACCGGAGGAACGTATATGAAACGCTATCGTTGGCTGATTGCGTTTGCCGCATGCCTGCTGCTGATTACCTCTTGCACCCGCTCCCCCGGCGTGCAGGACCCCGTGACCGAAAGCAGCACAGCGGCAACGGAGGAGCAAACAGAACCCGAGACAAAGGAACCCACAAAGGAGAAAACAACCATGAATGTGATGTCATTTAACGTGCTGGGAATGAACCGCGAAACGCAGACTGCGAAGGAGCCTTACAAGACCGTGGATGCGACCGTTGCAACGCGGGGCGAGAAGCTCAATAAGCTGCTGGTTGGAGAGCAGATCGATATTGCCGGCTTTCAGGAACTGACCGCGCCGTGGCGCATCTGGTTCCGTCAGGAACTGAACGAGGCATACGGCTTTGTCGGAACGCCGACGCGCGATACCGGCGAGGGCGGCTACATCGCTTACCGCAAGGATAAGTACGAGCCGATTGACAAGGGCGTGTTCTGGCTGTATGACGGCGCGCCGTCCTCCCCGGCAAAGTATGAGGAGTCGATGTTCGACCGCATGTGCTATTGGGCGCTGTTCCGGGTCAAGGCGAGCGGAGAATACTTCCTCTTTATGGATACGCACCTCGACCACACGGGCGCAACCGCCAAGCAGGCGCAGGTGATTGTCGATCAGATTCCGGTCATCAGCGAGAAGATGAAGTCGACCTACGGAATCAGGAGCCTGCCGGTGATGTTGGTGGGGGATATGAACTCCCGCCCGGACAGCGAGGCTTACCGCGTCCTGACCTCCTCGCTGCGGGATTCGCGGCTCTATTCCAAGGGAGAAACGGTTGACGGACGCTATGCCACCAGCCCGGATTTTCGCTGGGTGGAAAGCGAAGCGGACTACCGCCAGGACGGACACGTCATCGATTATCTGATGATCTCCCGCCAGATCACTGTCAACAACTACAAAATGGTCTGGACGTCCACCAACCTTTGCCCGTATGGGGAGTTTATCTCCGACCATAACGCCGTCATCGTCAATGTCGGAATCTGATTCCGAACCGCAAAGACAAGAAAGGAACATTTCATGGATTTTTTGAAGGATAAGATCAAGGTCACGCTCCGCGAACTTGACCGGCACCGCAAAACGCTGCTCACCGGTGTGGGCGGCTTTACCTACCTGCCCTGTGAACCGAAGACCGACAACACCCTGCCGCCGCCGAACGACCCCGGATTCGTCCCGTTCACGGGCGAGGATTGGAAGATCGGGCGCGACAGCCATGCCTGGTTCTATAAGCATCTGGTGCTTCCGCAGGAATATCACGGCAAGCAGGTGCGCTTTCAGGTGCTGACCGGCACCCGTGGCTGGAATGTCAACAACCCGCAGTTCATCGTTTATGTGGACGGAGAGTTGCGCCAGGGGCTGGATGTCAACCACATCAGCCTGCCGCTGGGTGACCGCGGGGAATATGACCTGTATCTCTATGCCTATTCCGGCGCGCTGGCGCAGGACCTCAAGTTCTATCCGTCGGTTTATGTCACCGATGAAGCCGTTGAGAAACTCTGGTACGACCTGCGCGTGCCGTATGAGCTGTTGGACTGCCTAAACCCGCTGGGGAAGGAATACGCAGACATTCTCGGGTATCTCAACCGCGCGGTGAACCTGCTGGATCTGCGCGTGGCGCCCGAGGGCGGCTTTGCGGAATCCGTGCGGGCAGCGGACGAACTCTTGGAAAAGGAGTTCTACGGTTCCTGGTGCCATACGCAGGAAAAGAGTGTCATCTGCGTCGGTCACACGCACATCGACTGCGCCTGGAAGTGGACGCTTGCGCAGACGCGGGAGAAGGTGCAGCGCTCCTTCTCGAACGTCCTGACCAACATGGAGGCGTATCCGGAATACACCTTCATGCAGTCTCAGCCGCTTCTGTACCAGTATATCAAGGAGGAAGCGCCGGAAGTCTATGAGGGCATCCGCGAAAAGATCCGCGAGGGCAGATGGGAAGCTGAGGGCGCAATGTGGGTCGAATCCGACTGCAACCTGCCCAGCGGCGAATCCTTCGTGCGGCAGTTCCTTTACGGCAAGCAGTTCTTCCGCGAGGAACTGGGCGTGGACAGCCGGGTCTTCTGGGTGCCGGATGTCTTCGGTTACACGGCGGCGCTCCCGCAGATTATGAAGAAGAGCGGCGTGGATTATTTCGTAACCTCCAAGCTCAGCTGGAACGAAAAGAACCGCTATCCTTACGATATTTTCAAGTGGCGCGGCATTGACGGCAGCGAGGTGAACGCATATTTTCTGACCTCGCAGGAGCGGACCGAGCCGAACCGGACCGATTACCGCAACCGCACCAACTACAACGCACATCCGACCGCGAAGTACATCACCGGTACTTTTGACCGGATGCAGCAAAAGAACCTGACCGACACGGTGCTGCTGCCGTTCGGCGCCGGAGACGGCGGAGGAGGACCGACCCGCGACGACCTTGAGCAGGTGCGCCGGCTGTCGCGCGGCATGCGGTCCTGCCCGCAGGCAAAGATGGGCAAGGTGCGCGCATTCCTGGAGAATCTTTTCGATGCAAACCGCGACAACCCCTATCTGCCGACCTGGGAAGGGGAGCTGTATTTCGAACTGCATCGCGGTACGCTGACCTCGATTGCGAAGAACAAGCGCAACAACCGCCGCTCGGAGTTCCTTCTGCAGGATGCCGAGCAGCTGTCGGCAGCGGCAAGCAGCCTTCTGGGCGAGGCTTACCCGGCAGAGGACCTGCACAGCGCGTGGCTGACGGTGCTGACCAACCAGTTCCACGACATCATCCCCGGCTCCTCGATTGACGAGGTTTACCAGGTCAGCAACGCGGATTACGAAGCGGTGCGGACGACCGGCGAGCGGATTGTGCGCGAGAAGCTGGCTGCGCTGGCAGGAAAGATCGGAACCCGTGGCGGCGTGCTGGTCTGGAACCCGCACGGATGCCTGCACCGGGGCGAGGTGCGCGTCGGCGATGAGCTGGTGTACGTCACCGACATTCCCGCCAAAGGCTGGTGCGTGACCGAGCCCGTCCGGGGGACCGGCAGTGTGACGGTTGACGCGCGGGTGATGGAAAACGCGTTCTTCCGGGTCGAACTGGACGAACATGCGGTCATCACGCGCATTTATGACAAGCAGAACGACCGCGAGGTCCTGCGTGCCGGAGCCAAGGGCAACCGCCTGGTGGCGTTCGAGGATTTCCCGAAGGACTACGACGCATGGGAAATTTCCGAATACTACACCGAAAAATCCTGGGAGCTTGACGACGTACAGAGCATGACACCGGTGCAGGACGGGGTTCGTGCCGGGCTGCGCGTGGAGCGGAAATTCCTCTCCAGCACGGTCACGCAGACCATTTGGCTCTATGAGCACACGCCGAAAATCGACTTTGAAACCGCCGCCGACTGGCACGAGCATCATCTCCTGCTCAAGGCGCTGTTCGATACCGACATTCACACCGCGCGTGCAACCTGCAACATCCAGTTCGGTAACCTGGAGCGCTCGACGCTGAAGAATACCACCTGGGATACCGCGCGCTTTGAAGTGCTGGCGCACCGCTTTGCCGACCTCTCCGAGGGGGATTACGGCGTGGCGCTGATGAACGACTGCAAGTACGGCTACAGCTTCGGAGACGGGCAGATCGGTCTGTCGCTGATCAAGTGCGCAACCGACCCGAACCCGGTGGCAGACATGGGCGAGCATCACTTTACCTATTCGCTCTACCCGCACGCAGGCAGCATGGAGAAATCCGATGTGCAGGCGCTGTCGTATGAGCTGAACCAGCCGATGACCGCAACCGAAATCTGGGCACAGACCGGCAGCCTGCCGGAGCGCTTCTCGCTGGTGTCGGTTGACCGCGAAAACGTCATCCCCGAGACCGTCAAGCTGGCAGAGGACGGAAACGGCACGATTGTGCGTCTCTATGAATCCACCAACAGCCGCACGCGCGTGGCGGTCCGCTTCGGCATTCCCGCCGCGCAGGTTACGGTCTGCGACCTGCAGGAGAACGAGCTGGAGAGCCTGCCCGTGCAGGACGGCGCGGTGACCCTGACGGTCAAGCCGTATGAGATCGTTACGCTGAAGGTGCGGTGACCGCCATGCGGAGATTCACCGCAGCGCTGCTTGCCGCCGTCCTCGTGCTTTGTGGGGCGGCAGTCGGCTGCGCGAAACAGGAAGGAGAGAGGGAACCTGTGGAACAGACCGAACCGTTGACAGACGGAACCCAGGCTGCCGCGCCGGTCACGCTGACCGCGCTGCGCCTGGGCGGCGTGGAGATTGCCGATTTCCGGATTATCTACGCCGAAAGCGAATGGACGTCCGCTGTGCAGACCTACGGGGACGCGCTGCGGTTTGTGCCGGATTGCGACCGGCTGACAGCCGAGCGGCTTGCCGGGGTCATCCGGGAGGCGGTCGGCGTGGAGATTCCGGTTGCAAAGGATACCGAAACCGAACCGGCTGCGCATGAGATTCTGGTCGGCGGCACCAACCGTGGCGTCGGCGCGGAGATTTCCGACCCGGACAGCTATCTGGTTGCGCTGACGGACGGAAAGCTGACGGTTCGCGGCGGCGCGCCGGGCACGACCTGGCATGCGGTCGATGCCATTGCGGAATGGCTGGAGAAGCAGCGCGCGGCAGGCACGCAGGAGCCGGATTTTGCGTCCGGCAGCCGCCTGCGCGGCAGTTACCGCCTGAAAAAGATTGCCTGCGTGGGGGACAGCATCACCTACGGCTTGGAATCGAGCGACCCGGCGCTGTTTTCCTATCCGTCGGTGCTGGGGCGCATTCTCTGGCAGGAGTGCCTGGTGTACAACTTCGGGCACGGCAGCCGCACGGTGCGTGACGATGCGGAGCGCTACAACCGCGACCTGGGCGGGACCGAGAACTGCGGATACCGCAATTTCAACACGTACAAACGCCTGATGGCAAGCACGGTCCGGTTTGACCTGGTGCTGCTGATGCTGGGGACCAACGACAGCTATCTGGTCCCCGGTGATTGGACCGCCGCGGACGATGCCAAGTTCCTTTCCTGCCTGCGCGGGCTGGTGGACGATATTCGCGGGCACAACCGGAACGCACAGATTGTGCTGATGAACTGCCCGACCTATTTCGGCAGCAGCGGCTGGTCCAAACCGCACACCCGCGACCTGCAAAAGACATGCGCCGAACAGATGGCTGCGGACAGCTATCCGGTCCGGCTTTACAATATGTGCCTGTTTACCGAGCAGAAAATGGGGCGCCGGATGTTTGCGGACGGGCTTCACCCGAACAACCGGGGCTACGCCGCAATGGCAGAGGGCGTATCGGAGCTGGTGCGCGCGGTCCTGGAGGGCGGCGAAAACCCGTATCTGATTCCGCTGGGAAACTCATGATAGGAGGATTTTAGCATGCGAAAACTGATTATTCTGACGGCAGTCATTCTGTGCATCGGATGCCTGCTTGGTGCCTGTACCAATAACGAAAATGAGGAAAATACCGTGAAAACCGAGGAACCGACCAAAGATTCAACAACCGAATCCGCAACCGAAGCGGAAACCGAGGCGCCGAAGCTGGAAAAGCTGACCGTCGGCGGCGCGGAACTGAGCGAATACACCATTATCTACGCGCGCAACAGCTACTACAAGGTGCTCAGCGGCATCCGCGAGCAGCTCAAGGGCGACTACGACTTTGACCACCTGACCGCGCAGCGGCTGGCGGACCTGATTTATGAGCGCTTCGGCATCCGCATGACCGTGGCGCAGGACACCAAGACCGAGGTAGGGGAGAAGGAGATTCTGGTCGGCAAGACCAACCGGAAGCTGCACCCCGAAACGCAGGGAAACGATGACTATACCGTGTCGCTGACCGAGGGCAAACTGGTGGTCTGCGGCGGCGCGTTCGGCACGACCTGGCACGCAATCGATGCGGTTGAGGCATGGCTGACGCAGAAGGCGCAGGACGGCAAGACCGCCGATTTCACCGCTGCCGACACCATCACCGGGACCTATCATCTCAAAACCGTTGCCTGCATCGGCGACAGCATCACCTACGGCGCCACTTCGACCAACCCGCAGTACCTGTCCTTCCCGGCGAACATGCAGCGCATCCTGTGGCACGACTACCTGATTACCAACTACGGGCACAGCGGCAAGACCATGCGCGATGACCTGCAGGATTCCTACATGGCAACCGAAACCTGGAAAAAGCTGCTGGCAGACGAGACCGGCTACGATCTGGTGCTCCTGATGCTGGGGACCAACGACAGCCACCGCGACCAGGATTGGGACGACAGCGACGACAGCCGTTTCAAGCGGAGCTGCAAAACGCTCCTGACGGCGGTGAAGGAGAAGAACCCGAACGCAACGTTTGTCATGATGAACTGCCCGAAATACTTTGATCCCAACGGCAAATTCGCATCGCCGCACATCCGCGAACTGCAGCTGGAGACCGCAAAATGGCTCAACGCGGGCGGTTTCCCGATTCTGTTCTACGATATGTACAGCTTCACCGACAAGGAAATGGGCGCGGCACTCTTCCCGGACAACCTGCACCCGGCAGACGCCGGCTACGTTGTGATGGGCAAGGGCGTTGCGCAGCTGGTCCGCGCGGTGATGGAGGACGGCAAAAACCGTTACCTGATTGATCTGGAGGCTTGACACCGTGCTGTATACTTTGAAAAATGACCGCATGACCGTGACCGTGAACAGTCGCGGGGCAGAGCTTTGGTCGCTCGTGCGGGACGGAAACGAATACCTCTGGCAAGGCGACGAACGCTATTGGAGCGACCGCGCACCGGTGCCGTTTCCGATTTGCGGGCGGTTGTACGATGGCAAATACCGCTACGCAGGCAAGGAATACACCCTGCCGATTCACGGATTTGCAAAGGATTCCGAGTTTGCGGTCCGGGCTACGGAGGATGCGCTGATTTGCAAACTGGAGGCAAACGACGCAACGCGGGCGGTCTATCCGTTCGATTTCTGCCTGACAATCGTCTACCGCCTGAAAAATGACCGCACTCTGCGCGTGGAAAGCACGGTCTCCAACCGGGGTGGCGAGACGCTGCCGTTCTCCTATGGCGCACACCCTGGCTTTCGGGTGCCGTTGCGGGACGCGGATTGCTTTGAGGATTGCTACCTGCGCTTTGCGGGCGGCACGGTCCCTCGCCGGCTGGTCTTTTCCGACACCTGCTTTCAGACCGGCAGGACCGCAGAGTTCCCGCTCATGGACGGGGACCTGTTGCTCCTGCGGCACGGCCTGTTTGACCAGGATGCCATCTTTCTGGAGAACACCGGAGGGCGGGTCCTGCTGAATACCAAGAACCACACCCGTGAGGTATCGGTGCGCTTTGCCGATTTCCCGTATCTCGGAATCTGGCACCGACCGCACACCGACGCGCCTTACGTCTGCATCGAGCCCTGGGCAGGGCTACCCTCGCGCGACGGCAAGGTGGACGATTTTGCCACCAAGGATGCCATGCTGCACCTGGGCGCGGGTGACGAAAAAACGCTGACCTACGAGATCAGCGTGCGATAAGAAGGCTCTTTGTCAATAGTGGGGTAGAAAAAACTGACGAAATGGTTAGAAGCCGTTGAAAAGCATAGGGAAAGCGTCACGAAGCGTAGCGGAGTAACGCTTTTCCTATGCTCGTTCTTTTTTTATTTTCTTCGCCTGTCTGTTGGGAACCCCGATTTTGATTATAGTTCCCTTTTTTATGCTTTTGCTTCGAACTGACTGTTGTACAGGTGGGCATAGAAACCGTCCTGCGCCAGCAGTTCGCGGTGATTGCCCTGCTCAATGATCTGTCCGGCTTTCATGACCAGGATGCAGTCTGCCGATTCAATGGTGGAGAGCCGATGCGCAACCACAAAGCTGGTGCGTCCTTTCATCAGCACGGCAAAGGCGTTCTGAATTTTCAGCTCCATGCGGGTGTCGATGGAGGACGTTGCCTCGTCGAGAATCAGCATGGGGGGCGGGTCCAGCATGACGCGCGCGATGCAGAGCAGCTGCTTCTGTCCCTGCGACAGCTCGCCGCCGCCCTCACCAAGCACCGTGTCGTAGCCGTCCGGCAGCCGGCGAATGAAGGAGTCGGCATGCGCTGCCTTGGCTGCGGCAATCATTTCCTCATCGGTTGCATCCGGCTTGCCGAAGGTCAGGTTTTCGCGCACGGTCCCGGCACGGAGCCAGGTCTCCTGCAGCACCATGCCCCAACCGGCGCGCAGGCTGGACCGGGTCATGTCGCGGATGTCGGTCCCGCTGACCTGAATGCTGCCCGAATTGACGTCATAGAAGCGCATGAGCAGGTTGATAACGGTCGTTTTGCCGCAGCCGGTGGGACCGACAATGGCAACGCGCTCACCGGGACGGACAGAAAGGTTCAGGTTGCGGATCAGTTCGCGGTCGGGCGAATAGGAAAAGGCAACGTCGGAAAGTTCCACCCGTCCGTCAGCATGCTCCAGGACCCGTGCGTCCGGCGCATCCGGCGGTACGACCTCCTCGTCCAGCAGCTCAAACAGCCGCGCCGCGCAGGCGAGGGAGTTCTGAAATTCCGCAAACACATCGGAGATTTCGTTGAAGGGCTTGGTGTACTGGTTGGCGTAGGAGAGGAAGGACGTCAGCCGCCCGACCGTGAATGCCGCGCCCATGGACGGCAGGCAGAGCAGCGCGCCGACCAGCGCAACGCCCGCATAAACCAGGTTGTTGACAAAGCGTGTGGAGGGGTTGGTGATGGAGGAGAAGAAGGTGGCGCGCAGCGAGCATTTGCGCAGGCGCTCGTTGATTTCATCGAACACCGTCTGGGATTCGTCCTCGTAGCCGAACGCCGTGATCACCTTGTGATTGCCGACGTATTCGTCGATCATGGCGGTCTGTTCCGCGCGGGTCTCGGACTGCAGCTTGAACATCGAATAGGTCCGGGACGCGATGAAGGAGGCAACGAAGAGCGACAGCGGCGTGACGAAGATGACCACAAGCGCAACCGATGGCTTGATGGTCAGCATGATGACCAGCGTGCCGAGAATGGTCAGAACGCCGGTGAAGAACTGGTTGAAGCCGAGCAGCAGCCCGTCGGTGAACTGGTCGACATCGTTGACCATGCGGCTCAAAAGCCCGCCGGTGGAGTGGCTGTCGAGGTAGGAGAGCGGCAGATGCTGCAGCTTGTCAAAGGCTTCTTTCCGCAGGCGGTAGACCAGATGGAACGCCATGCGGTTGTTGAGCACGTTCATAATCCATTGCGCCAGAGCCGTGACACCGGCACAAACGCCGATGGCGATGCAGATGGTGACCACCCGCTGAATGTTGACGGCACCGGGGCCGAACATCTCATCGATGGCGTTTCCGACCAGAAGCGGGATGGCAAGCGTCAGAAGCGAGCTGACTGCCGCGCAGAAGAGCGACGCAATCAGAAGCCAGCGGGAGGAGCGGATGAGCCCGAGCACGCGCTTGGCGGTCACAAGGTCAAAGCCCTGCTTTTTGGGTTTCGGCTGCTTTTTCATGCTCACGCTTCCTCCTTTTTGTATTGGGAATCATAAATTTCACGGTAGACCTCGCAGGTGCGAAGCAGTTCCCCGTGCGTGCCAAGTCCGACCTGGCGTCCGTCATCCAGAACCAGAATGCGGTCGGCATGCCGGAGCGATGCGGTGCGCTGGGAGATCAGGAAGACGGTTGGATGGTAATCCAGCTTCCGGATTGCAGTGCGCAGTGCGGCATCGGTTGCGTAGTCAAGTGCCGAAGAGCTGTCGTCCAGAATCAGGATGGACGGCTTGCGGACCAGCGCGCGCGCAATGGTCAGGCGCTGCCGCTGCCCGCCGGAGAAGTTCTTGCCGTTCTGGGCAACCGGCGCATCCAGCCCGCCTTCCTTTTCAGCCACAAATTCCTTTGCCTGGGCTTCTTCCAGCGCCTGCCAGAGTTCCTCGTCGGTGGCTCCCTCTCTGCCCCAGAGCAGATTGGACCGCACGGTTCCGCGGAACAGTACCGCCTTTTGCGGCACGATACCGATCTCCTCCCGCAGCCGTTCGGGGTCACGCGCCCGGACATCCACGCCGTCCACGGCAACCGTCCCGGCTGTCGCGTCATAGAAGCGGGCAATCAGGTTGACCACCGAGGTCTTGCCGGAGCCGGTCGACCCGATGATGCCGATGGTCTCGCCCGGCGCGGCGGTAAAGGTGATGCCGGTCAGGGAAGGATCCGCGCCCTCCGAGTAGGTCAGCCCGACCCGGTCGAAGGCAACTGCGGTCCCGGCAGCGTTTGCGGGTGTCGGAAGGGAAGGATCGACCGGCATTCCGACAGGCTCCTCCAGCACTGCCTCCATGCGTGCGGCGCTTGCCATACCCTTGTTAATCATAATGATGGTGTTTGCCAGCTTGACCAGCTCGACCAGAATCTGGGACATGTAGTTGGTCAGCGCGAAGACATCACCCTTGGTCATCGTGCCGCCGTCCACCTGAATGGCGCCGGTGAGCAGCAGGGCAATGATGCCGCCGTCAATGATCAGCAGCGTCAGCGGGTTCATCAGCGCCGCGATTTTGCCAACGGTGTTCTGCAGCGCGGTCTGCAGGCGGTTTGCTTTTTCAAAGCGCTCGGTCTCGTCCTGCTCCTTGCGGAACGCGCGGATGACCCGCACGCCGGTCAGGTTCTCACGCGTCAGTGAGGTCACGCGGTCCAGCCCCTTCTGCACCTTGCGGTAAAGCGGAACGCCGCCGAGCATGATCGAGAAGACCACGACTGCCAGCAGCGGAATGACCACCACAAAGGCGACCGCGCCGCGCGGGTTGACGAGAAAGGCGAAGACCGCCGAACCGATGACGATGATCGGGGAGCGGAGCAGCAGGCGCAGTGTGTGGTTGGTTGCGGTCTGCAGCTGGTTGACGTCGGCGGTCATCCGGGTGATGAGGGTTGAGGTGCCCACGCGGTCGGTCTGACCGTAGGAATAGCGCTGGCTGTGCCGGAACAGCTCCCGGCGCAGGTCGGTCCCGAAGCCGACTGCTGCACGCGCGGCGAAATACTGCGCGGTAATCGAGCAGGCAAGCCCGACCAGCGCGAAGAGTACCAGCACGCCGCAAAGCTGCCAGATCTGCGCGGTGTCGCCAGCTGGAATGGCATCATCCATGATTCGCCGGACCACGAAGGGAACCATCAGGTCAAAGCCCGCCTCCAGCAGTTTGAACAGCGGCGCAATGATGCTTTCCTTGGTGTAGGGCTTGAGATACCGAAGTAGTTTTTTCAAGTTTGAAGCTCCTTCCGTTGTTTGATAACTTATCTATTATATACCTGAAACAGCAGAATTGATAGCGCAAAGACGAAAATGTTCTATGAATCAGTTGTAACGGATTGGTCCTGTCTTCCGAAAATCAAGAACAAGAACTGATTTTGTTTCAAATTACGGGAAAAACCGACCGGTTCCGCATAAAAACGCGAATGCGAGACATGCTACAACAGAAACGAACCGAAAAGGAGATGAGAGGATGCCGGCATGTGCGGTTGAGGACGGGCGGCGCCTGAGCGGCGTGTTTGACGAAGATCTGGGCGCCTTTCGGGAGCTGTTCCGGCGGGACGGGACCTTTCGGACGCGCGAAGTGCGGACCGGCGCGGGCGTGCGGTGCGCGCTGCTGTATCTGGACGGAATGATCAGCAACGAAACGGTGTACGATGCGGTCATCCGTCCGCTGTTGCTCTCCGGGACCCCGGCGGGTGACCCGGCGCTGTGGCTGCGCGACAAGGTGCTGTATGCCGGGGATGTCAAGTCCTCCGACCGGATGCGGGACCTGCTGCGTGCCATGCTTTACGGCGACAGCGTGCTTTTGGTCGAGGGCGCCGGGACCGCGCTGGTGATCAACACCAAGGGGTTCCGGACGCGCGGAATCAGCGAGCCGGAAAACGAGGCGGTGCAAAAGGGACCGCGCGAGGGCTTTGACGAGGTTGCCATGCTCAACCTTTCCCAGCTGCGCCGCAGGCTGCAGACGCCCGATCTCGCGGTCGAGATTCTGCGGGTCGGGCGCCGGACCGACACGATGGTGTTCGTCTGCTATCTCTCCTCGGTTGCGGGTTCCCGGCTGGTCAGCGAGGTGAAGCGGCGGCTGTCGGAGATTTCGATTGACGGGATTCTGGACGCGAACTATATTGCCGAACTGACGCGCGACCATCCGTTCTCGCTCTTTGAAACAACGGGCAGCAGTGAGCGCCCGGACGTCATTGCTTCCAAACTGCTGGAGGGACGGGTGGCACTGATCGTGGACGGCACGCCGGTGGTCCTGACCGTGCCGTATCTGTTCTGTGAAAATTTCCAATCGGACGAGGACTACTACCAGAGCTTTTGGGTGTCCTCGCTCGGGCGGTTTCTGCGCTACGTCAGTTTTTTCCTGACGGTTTCTCTCCCGGCGCTCTACCTGGCACTCCTGACGCATCACACACGGCTGCTGCCGACCTATCTGCTGCTGTCTGCTGCCGAATCGCGCGCGGGCGTGCCGTTTTCCTCCTTTGTCGAATGCCTGGGGCTGATTCTGGTGCTGGAAATTCTCGGGGAGACCGGCGCGCGGATGCCGCAGGGGCTGGGGCACACGCTGAGCATTGTCGGCGGGCTGGTGGTCGGACAGGCTGCCGTGGA
>USMO01000016.1 GCA_900555785.1 uncultured Eubacteriales bacterium
CTTGCCGCGTTGACCCCTACCCGAAAGGGGGTCCCTTCTCCCTCCAAGGTCTTCCTTACCCCATCACCCTTCGAACTTCATCCCGAATGCGTAGTGCCCGACGGGGATGCGGTATTCTTCGCGGAGGCGGGGACCGCAGGAGCCGGATCCGATGCCGGCTTGCATGTAGTCAATATTGACATAGGTCAGATCCTGCGGAATCAGCTCGTAGTCGTGAGCGGTCTCGCTCAGCTGAATCGGGGAGAAATGCGAGCAGTTGAATCTGACGGAAGGCGTGCCAGTGGCAGGCGTCACCGTCAAACCGTGCCCGGCAGCATCGGTTACACGGACCCAGTGTGTCTCAACGTGCGCCATGTTCTCCTGCGGACGAATGTAATGCTCGAAATGGTCGCTTACATCGCAGCTGTAAACGCCGACCAAACCTGCCTGACGCTTGTCGCGGTAGGTCTCCATCGGTCCGCAGCCGAAGTATTTCAGCTTCTCGTTGCCCGCAGGCATCGCAAACTGAACCCCCAGACGCGGAAGCGTCCACGCATCCTCTTTGAAGGATACGTCAACCTCCATCGACAGCTCCATGCCGCAGCCCGGCACAAAGCGGTAGACCATCGCCCCGCGCAGGGTCGGACGTCCGGCGTCGGACCCGAACGTAAAGTCCGTCCGAACGGTAATGCTCCTGTCGGAACGCTCCGTGACCGCGCAGCTGCGGCAGTCCATCCGGGCATCCCGCCAGCCGGTGCCCCAGCCCATCGGCTCCCAGGTCCGGCGCAGATAGCGGTCGTTGTCGGTCGGCGCACGCCACAGATTCGGCAGAATCGGGCTTGCCAGCATCTCCTTGCCCGAGATCTGCATGGACGTGACCGCGCCGGACAGCCGGTCAATCCGCACAACGGTGTTGCCGTTCGTAACCGTGAAGGATGCCGCGTCCTCAGCCAGCGCAAACTGTTTTGCCAGCAGCAACGAATTGTGCGGGACCGCCGCAGCGGCAGGAACCTCCAGCCGGAACTGCTCGGTGCCGATTTCGTAGCCCGCAGCGCTCCACGCGGTCGCGCGGTTCTGCCGGTAAGAAACGGTCAGATAGCAAATGCCGCTAAGGTTCGCCAGCGTCCCTTCGGGGAGACTGTAGCGGCGGCACTTTTCGGGCGCCACGTTCAGCTCGGTGATTCTGCCCTGACGGACAACCGTACCGTTCCGCTCCACCCGCCAGCACAGGTCGAGGTCGGAAAGATCGGTGAAATGGCGGTAGCTGCGCACCGTGAACGCGCCTTTTTCCAGATCAACGTTCTCCAGGCGGCAGGGGCGAAGGACCTGCTTCAGCTCCAGAAGCCCCGAATGCGGCTTGCGGTTGGGGTAGACCAGACCGTCCACGCAGAAGCAGCCGTCGTTGAGCCGGTGCCCCATGTCGCCGCCGTAGATGAATTTCGGATGCCCGGGCGTTCCGATGTCGACCGAGTGGTCGGTCATTTCCCACACGCACCCGCCGAAGAACTGGTCGTAGCCGTAAATCAGCTTCCAGTAGCCCTCCAGGTCCCCGGGTCCGTTGCCCATGGCATGGCTGTATTCGCAGAGGAAGAGCGGGATTTTGCAATCTTTGTTTTTCAGGTAGTGGTCGAGAATGTGCTCATAGGACGGGTACATCCGGCTGTGCAGATCGATGAACAGATCGTCCGGATCCGCCTTGACGTGGGAGGACCGGCAGGGCTCCGCCAGACGGCGCGAGAGGTCCTCGGCGTGAACGAGGCAGCCGGGGATCCGGTTGTGATAGTAATCTGCCATTGCGCGGTGATTGCGCCCGGTGCCGCTCTCGTTTCCGACCGACCACATCAGAATGCAGGCATGGTTCTTGTCGCGCTCCATCATGCGGCGCGCGCGGTCCAGGTAGGCGTCCGTCCAGGCTTCGCTGTCGGTCAGCTCGTCCCAGTCACCGACGGTCTGCATGCCATGCGTTTCGAGGTCGGCTTCGTCGCAGAGATAAAATCCGTAGCGGTCGCAAAGCCCGGGGAAGCGCGGGTCGTTCGGGTAGTGGCTCGTCCGGATGAAGTTGACGTTGTGGCGCTTGAGCAGCTCCAGGTCGGCAATCATGTGCTCCAGCGGGGTGGATGCGCCAAGCTGCGGGTGGCTGTCGTGGCGGTTGACGCCCTTTGCCTTCACCTTTTTGCCGTTGACGTACACGACCTTGCCGCGCACTTCGAATTTCCGCACGCCGACCGCCTGCCGGATGACCTCGCCGCCAACCGTCAGGTAAAGTTCGTAAAGATTCGGAATCTCGTCGCTCCAGAGCAGGGGATGCGCGATGCCGAATGCCAGCGTGCCGGTCCCATCCATGTGCGTGCTGCCCTCGTAGAGCGTATCTCCGGCAGGGGAGACGAACCGATAGCCGACCTCGGCGCTGCCGTTCAGCGTGACATCCGCTTTCACGACCGCATCGGCGAACGGCTCTTCGGTCTCGGTGCGGACAAAGAGGTCTTCCACGTGGACCTTATCGCGCAGAAGCAGGTAGACCTCGCGAATGATGCCGGAGGAGCGGATTTTGTCCTGGTCCTCCAGATAGGTCCCGTCGCACCACTTGAAGACCAGCACCTTGATCTGGTTCTCTCCGGCGTGCAGGAATGTTGTCACGTCGATTTCGCTGGTCATGTGGCTGACCTGGCTGTAGGCGGCAAACTGTCCGTTGATGTAAAGATAGAAGCAGGAATCCACGCCCTCAAAGTGCAGGCGAAGATCGTACTGTTTCAGTGCGTCCGCATCGACGGTCAGCGTGCGCATGTAAAGCCCGCAGGGATTCTCTGCCGGGACGTGCGGCGGGTCGACCGGGATGGGGTAGAGGACGTTGGTGTACTGCGGCTTGTCGTAGGGACGGTCCAGCTGAAATTGCCAGCTCATCGGCACGGCCAGTCGGTCCCATTCGCCGGCATCAAAATCAGAGGAGAGGAAGTCGCCCAGCTCCCGCTCCGATGGAAACCAGCGGAAGTTCCATTCGCCGCAAAGAGAGACGAAACGGTCGCTTTGCATCCGGTCATCGGTCCCGGCTGCTTCGGGGGACTGGTAGGGCATCAGATAGGCATGCGGCTCCACACAGCCCAGGTGCAGGACTTCCGGCCCGCGATGGTAGGTCAGTTTCTGTTCCATCATGTAATTCCTTTCGGATTTTTTCAAGTATCAAATAAACGAAACCGTTCAAAATTATTATAGCATCCTGCATGAAAAAAGTCAATAGCATTTTGTCGCTTTTTTCAGGCAAAATCGGAATTGAAAAAAGCCCCGCTAACTTGTTTGTGCCGGGGGCTTGACATTTGGGGAAAAGTGTGGTATACTATACAGTAGACTAAACTGCTGTTTTGTACCCTGCGGCAGCTGAAATGACGAAGACCCGGGAAAAATCCGGTATCCTATATCAAAATCCAAATGAATGGAAGGAGAAACACAATGGCAACCGAAACACGCCCGCTGGTGAGCGGATCTTATCTGGAATATATGGGGAGACCGCTTGTGCGGCAGGATGACACGATTATTTACGGGGACATGAGCGAAAAATGCGTTCTGATTCTGGAGATCATCAACCGGGACCCGAAATCCGGGCTACCTCAGAACATTCTGGTCCAATTAGTGGATTCTCAGGACACGAACAAAATCATTCGCCAGACCGACAAAAAAGGGTTATACGATGCTTTCAGCATCGGGCTCGTCTGGCTGGAGCGCGCACTGCAGGAGTGAGGGGGAAGAAGACCTCGGGGCGCTGCCCCGAACCCCGCTTAGAACCTTCTTTCGGATGAAGGGAAAATTGGATTGCGGGCAATCCAATTTCTAAGAACTCCAAGAACTTCACCGCAAAGGGCAACCGGATAGTAGGACGTAAGATTTCTTACGCTCTGCTAATCCGGTTGCCCTTTGCGGTGAAGTTTCTGGCTATTCGAGCCCGCTCGGAAGGAGGCTCTACGCGGAATTTGGAGTGGTGCCTCGGGGTCCCGCCCTTGCTTCGCTCGGCGGGGCGGTTAGTGGCTGATACGGGGTAAACGACACTATCTAAGACGGACAAAAGCGGTATGAATCACGCAACGATCGCCCCATTGTGTCATCTCAGAGCAAGGCACCTTCGGTGCCCAGTCGAACCCCGCAGGGGCGCCAGCAGGCGGATCTCCGAGGGACAGAGACAGTGAAGTCAGCCACTAACTTTGACGGACAAAGAATACAACGCCCCGGCGTCATTCCCCCAAAATCGCTTATTGCCACCACTCCCCAGCGATTTTATCCACCCCTCCCGCCCCTAACTAACGATATTTTTCCCGTTTTACGAAAATTTTACCTTCCTTTTTCACAAAACCGGTCGGAAATATGGTATAATAAAACAGTTGGCAACCGATACTGAGTGCGAGGATGCCTGAATGGGCGGTGTGAGGTCTTGAAATGTCACTAATGGAATTTTTGCGGCAGGCGGCTGCAAATCCGACCCTGCTGGTTGCGGCGGTCCTGACGCTGGGGGTAATCCTGGTCAACGGCTGGACCGATGCGCCGAATGCGATTGCGACCTGTGTTTCCACCCGCGCGATTGATGTGCGGAAGGCGATTGTCATGGCGGCAATTTGCAACTTTTTCGGCGTGCTGGTCATGACGGCAATCAATGCGTCGGTTGCGATGACCATTTACAACATGGTCGATTTCGGCAGCAATGCGCATGAGGCGCTGATTGCGCTTTGCGCGGCGATGGCTGCAATTGTCGTTTGGGCAACGGCTGCCTGGTATTTCGGAATCCCAACCAGCGAGAGCCACGCGCTGATTGCGGGCTTGACCGGCGCGGCGGTTGCGATACACGGCAATTTTTCGGGTGTGAACTGGCTGGAATGGCGCAAGGTCCTGCTGGGGCTGCTGCTTTCCACGGTGCTGGGGTTCGGTTTGGGTTTTGTGTTGTCCAAGCTGATTACGCTGCTGTTTCGCGGGCACAGCCGGACGCGGTGCGACAGCTTTTTTGCCAAGTCGCAGGTAGCCGGCGGCGCGGCGATGGCGTTCATGCACGGCGCACAGGACGGTCAGAAATTCATGGCGGTCTTTCTGCTGGGTGCTGCGCTGGCGAACGGGCAGACCGAAGCCACGGCGTTTGCGGTCCCGCTCTGGCTGATGCTGCTCTGCTCGGCGGTTATGGGGCTGGGTACCTCCATCGGGGGCTACCGCATTATCAAATCGGTTGGCATGGATATGGTCAAGCTGAAGCCGTACCAGGGCTTTGCGGCGGACGCTGCCGGGGCAATCTGCCTTTTGATCTCCTCGCTGTCCGGTGTTCCGGTCAGCACCACGCACACCAAAACGACCGCCATCATGGGCGTTGGGGCATCCAAGCGGATCCGGAACGTCAAATGGAACGTCGTCCGCGACCTGGTTCTGACCTGGGTTTTCACCTTTCCGGGATGCGGACTGCTCGGATTTTTAATGGCAAAGCTGCTGTTGGCGATATTCGGCTAAGGAGGATGGAAACATGGCACGGAATCGGAACGATTATTTTAAACTGATCGAAGAGCAGCTCTCCCACAGCGTGCACGCATCGGAACTGTTGGGGGAGATCCTGGCGAACGTTACGCCGGAGAACATTCAGTCGTACAAGGAAAAAATGCACGTGATTGAGCATCAGGGGGATGACATTCACCATTCGATCCTGTCGCGCCTTTCGGCAGAGTTCATCACGCCGATTGACCAGGAGGACATTCTGCATCTGGTCCAGCTGATTGACGACATTACCGATGCGTTGGACGAGGTGGTTCTGGAACTGTATATGTTCGACATTCGCAAGGTCCCGGACGCCGCACCGATGCTGGGCGACAAGGTGGACGAATGCGTCAAGGCGCTGTTCTCGGCGGGTGCGGAACTGAAGAATTTCAAAAAGCCGGAGCTTTTGCGCCAGCATCTGATTGAGGTCAACACACACGAGGGCGAGGCAGATGAAATCTACACCGAAGCGATTCACAAGCTGTTTGTAACCGAAACGGACGTTCGCGTGCTGCTCGGCGCGCGCGGAATTTACGACAGCCTGGAGGCTTGCTGCGACCTCTGCGAGCACGCTGCCGACATCATCGAGCAGATTATCATCAAGAATACCTGATTTTTCATGGGGACGCGGTTGCATTCACCCTGAATTGTGTATAAAATGTAAAATATGGAAATTCCGGTTGACAATCGCGTGACTTTATAGTATAATGAAATAATGAAAGGAGTTGATGGCACTTGGATACAATACCCCGATGTAACCGTTTGGAAAACGATCGATTCATCGGTTCTCCGTCCAATCGGTGGGACATTCCGTTTGTAATGCTGTGTTAGCAGCGGCATTTCGGTTTTGCTTTGCAGAAAAAACGATAAACGGAATGAAGGAGATTTTTTATGTCAGATATTGTGAAACAACTTTTGCTGCAGTTGGTTTTGATTCTGTTGAATGCATTTTTTGCCGCAACGGAGATTGCCGTAATTTCGCTGAACGAAAAGAAAGTCCAGGCCCAGGCAGAAGGCGGGGACAAGCGCGCAAAGAAAATGCTGAAGATTCTCAGGGAACCGACGCAGTTTTTATCTACCATTCAGATCGGCATTACGCTTGCCGGGTTTCTGGGGTCTGCCTTTGCGGCAGACAATTTTGCCGAGCGGCTGTCAGGCAGTCTGATTCATCTGTTCGGTGCATCGCCTGAGCACCAGGGCATCATCCGCACGGTGTCGGTTATTTTGATTACCCTGATTCTGTCCTATTTCACCCTGATTTTGGGTGAGCTGGTTCCTAAGCGGATTGCCATGCGCCACAAGGAGAAACTGGCGGGCGCTGTCTGCGGGGTCATTACCGTTCTGTCAAAGGTCCTCAAGCCGATTATTTGGCTTTTGACCGTTTCAACCAACGGTGTTTTGCGCCTGTTCGGAATCGACCCGAAGGAAAAGGAAGAGGCGGTCTCAGAGGAAGACATTGTGATGATGCTGGATGCGGGCGGCGACGGTGGAACGCTCCGGCAGGATGACATTCGGTACATCAAGAACGTGTTCCGGCTGGAGCACCGGTCTGCGGTGGATATAATGACGCCACGCGGCGCGATGGTTGCGGTCCCGGCAGAGATCGGTGACGCGGAACTGACCGAGATTATCAAGCGAGAGGGCTATTCCCGGATTCCGGTTTACGGGCAGGACCCCGATCATATCATCGGGATTCTGCATACAAGTGAGTATCTGTTACACCGCGGAATGTCCGGTTTTTCCCTGTCCGAGATTCTGCATGACGCAGAATTTGTGCCGGAAACGGTTCCGCTGGATACGCTGTTCCGGAATATGCAGAGCGAGCATAACCACATGGCAATTGTGGTCAACGAATTTGGCATGACCTTGGGCCTTGTGACCATGGAGGACGTGCTGGAGGAATTGGTTGGCGAGATTTGGGACGAACAGGATGTTGCGGTTGACGAAGCGGAAATCCGTAAGGTTGGCGATGGCTGTTACCGCGTGAAGACCGGCATGTCTCTGGATGATTTTCTTGACTATTTTGGCATTGGCCGAAACGATGATTTTGAATCGTCAACCGTCAACGGCTGGCTGAGTGAAATGTTGGGGCACATCCCGCAGGAAGGGGAATGCACGACCTACGAGCGGCTTTCCGTTCTTGTAATTCAAGCGGATGACCTGATGACGCAGGAAGTCGAGATTCGGGTTGATACCAAACCGGAGCAAGCGGCTTCGGATACGGAAGAATAAGGCACAGATATGGAAATCAGCCCCATTTGGCAGGAGGACTATGCTTCCTGCCTTGCCATTTACAATCGGTACAGCGAACGGTTTGCGTATTGATACACGGCAGATTTGTCGATCTGTCTGGATGCCGGGGTGACGTGCTGAAGCAGGTCGGCTTCAAGCACGGAAAGTGGCTGGATGGGGCACTTTATCAGAAGGAACTTTGAAGAAAAGCCGCTTTTTTGCAAAAAAATCCGGAAAACCTTCAAAAAAAGGCTTGACAGCGGACAAAAAATCGTGTATAATTATAGTAGGTAATTTTTGACCGGTTCCGGACAGAAGTTATTGTTTCATCGGCGGAGGGAGGGATAAACATGGCAGAAATCAGAGTCAAGGAAGGCGAGTCTCTTGACAGCGCTCTTCGTCGCTTTAAGCGTGCAACCGCTCGTTCCGGCGTCCTCACCGAGCTTCGCAAGAGAGAGCACTACGAGAAGCCCAGCGTGAAGCGCAAGAAGAAGTCTGAAGCAGCCAGAAAGCGCAAGTACAAATAATTTTGTATGCGCAGAAAAACACCTATCAGGGATTCTGATGGGTGTTTTTTGGCTCTTTGTCAATAGTTGGGGTAGAAAAAATCTGACAAAATAGTAGCGGCAGTCGCAATCTTCTTTTTTATAAATGTAACCGATGACGAACCTCCTTTCAGGTAGACACAAATATTTAACATATAAAAATACGAAAAAAAGGCAGAAGGTGCTGCAAAAAGCTTTCGCTACGCGAAAGGCCGCACTTTCTGCCCTTACAAATGGGACTATTCTGCCGTGTCGGTGTCTTCAGTTGCAGTGTAGGTTCCTTCAGCCACTGGCTTATTTCTTTGAAGTAAGTTCGGGTTCGGTATTGTCAATAGTTTTTCTATACTTAAAAGCTCTATTAAAGTAATATTTTCTCTTGACATTGACGCTGCGTCAAGTGATATAATATGAGGGGGTGAGGGTATGTATCAAAAATCTCTATACGATATTATTGGACAAAAAACAAGATGCTTTTGCTTGAAATCGAACCAAAAAGTTTTTGTGAAACAAAAAAAGTCATCGTTTTAATGATTTTCAGGATCAAAAAAGCAGTAGCCCGGAGCGGACCTTCCACAGTGGTAATCGCGTCTTCCTTGTGAAAGACAACGCACTTGAAAAAGGCGACGTCGGCATCTTCGTTATTATCGGCGATGCCTACATCAAAGAGTTGGGCAATAAGCGCCTGATCTCGCACAACAAGCATATAAACCGATTCTGTCTCCAATTGCTTTATGCGAGCATCCTTCCAAGTCAACTTTTAGCGCAGAGCATCAACCTTATCTTTGGAACCTTTGCGTGTTTTGTGCAAAAAGCTCTTGACATTATTCCAAGTTGAGAATATAATATAGTCAGAGAGGAGATGTAAACGATGTACGGCATAAAATACATTTCAGCTATTGAAGCGGCGGAACGCTGGCACCTTTCAAGACGCCGTGTGGTTGCTCTTTGCGGAGACGGTCGCATAACCGGAGCGCAAAAAGCCGGGGCATATTGGATAATCCCCGAAAATGCAAAGAAACTGTCAGACGCCCGTGTTAAAACCGGTAAATATATCGGAACCCACGCGGCGGAAAAGGAATCAAACTGAAACAGAAAAGCTTTCATACACAGACCCGTAGGCGAAACAGCACAGGCAAAGCCCACGAGCCACGCATGATATAATACAAGGCATCGGCTTTGCGCTGCAGGGTCGATACCTTGCGGCATTTTTACAGGAGGCATATCATGAAAAGAAGAATCATCACAATAGGGCGCGAATTCGGAAGCGGCGGTCGTGAACTCGGGCGCAGACTTTCCGAAAAATTGCAACTTGCATATTACGACCGAGAAATCGTCACCGAGCTTGCCAACCGTACTTCTCTTTCGGAAGAGTATGTTGAACGCATAACATCAGATCGGCCCTTTGCTTCATATCCGATACATATCGGGACGAGCTTCTATGCCCTGCCGGATTATGCTTTGGACCGTTGCTTCAGCGTATATGCAGAGCAGCACCGATTGCTTGAAGATCTTTCCATGAAATCGGATTGTATTATCGTCGGGCGATGCGCCGACTATATTCTCCGGGAAAAAATCCGTTCCGTATATTTGTGTATGCGGACATGGAAAGCAAGCTGCAGCGTTGCCGCGAACGCAGTCCGGCGGATGAAAATCTGTCCGACTCAAAGATGAAAAGAAACATTCGCTCTATCGACAAGGGTCGCGCGCGATACTACAATTATTTCAGTCAACAGAAATGGGGCGCACGGGATAATTGCGATCTGCTTATCAACACATCGGGCAAAGATATTAAACAAATTTCCGAAGCGGTTGCCGAATATCTGAAAAAATATCTGTTTGACTGACAGGCTGCAAGGACTCAGAGTCTGAAATAAAGCAGAGCAGATAAGACTCGGGAGTTATGCAGGGGCGCAGATATATACTGTTCTGCCGTCATACGGAGTTGTTCTGCGCAATCGCACCATCTGACTCTAACGGCAGAGCCTTAAAAGTTAATCAAACCAAGGAGGAAAATAAGATGAAAAAGAAAATTGCAGTAGCCTTTCTTGCAAGCTTGCTTTTGAATCTCTTGCTTGCAGTGCCGATACATGCCAACTCCGCTCAGCGTTACTGGAGCGGAACAGACAGCACCGGCGCACTTGTGAAAGATAAGAACTGTCCGCTTGTGGTGGATAAGGAGCTTCTGATCTTTGATGTGCAGGGGTTCCCGAAGAATTACTACAACAGTATCGAAGAATTCCTCGCCTATACAGGAAAGGTCACGGCTGAGTACGCCTTCCGCAACCCCGCCGACTATACGGTGACTGCCACGCTTGTCTTTCCGTTCGGTAACCTGCCTCATTACGGGGAATATATCTACGATTCCCCGACCGATAAGTATATCGCCGTTTCGGATACCGAAAAGTACGGTGTTAAGGTCAACGGCGAGCCGATTGATGTCGCCGTACGTCATACACTCAAGGCTCGTGGCACACCATTCTCTTTGGACGAGGATATGCCGAAGCTGACAGACGGATATATCGCAGACAGCTTTTTCCGTCCCGATCTCCCTGTATGGGTACAGCAATATTCCGTTGAAGGCATCGGTGCCGAAAACCAAGCCGCAGCCGCCGCTTTTGTTCTGCGTGAGGATTCTTCAAAAACACGGGTGCTGTGGGCGGAAAAGAACGGTATTGCCACGCTGAAAGACGGTATCCGAATATCCGGCTGGACAAAAACCGGAGACACACTTACCGTATATATTTTCGGTGAACCTCCGAAAGACGGTATCACATGGTCACTTTATGAAAACGGCGCGTGTAAAAAGAAAATTGACGGCAATATTACATTGAAATATTCGGAACAGATGACCTTTCGGGATTTTGCTTTCAGGGAATACGACAACAGCTCCGGCATATCGGAGAGTGATTGGTATAATGCGCAGGTTGCATTTATGAATGACGGTTCGAAGGATTGGATGTACGGTGGAATTTCCACCGAAAAATCCTCCTTTTCACTGATGCGGTGGTACGAGTATACCCTGACACTGGAACCGGGACAGACTTTGACAAACACGGTAACAGCCCCGCTGTATCCGGCCATTGATGCGGGCTACACGCCGAGTATTTATACTTACACCTATCTGCTCTCTCCTGCAAAGACATGGGCGCAGTTCGGAGAGCTGAAAATCGTGGTAAACACACCATATTACATGACCGAAAACAATCAAGACAGCTTTTCTAAGACGGAAAAGGGCTATGAGCTGACCCTGCCGGGTCTGCCGAAAAAAGAGCTGACCTTCACCTTGTCGGAATCAGAGCATCCCCGACCTCCAAAGTTATCGCTTCCGTTCCATCCGGTCTTCCTGTTTGCAGGCTTTGCCGGCTTTGTGCTGATCGGCGGAGGTGTGATTGCCGTTGTGCTGATTATGAAAAGAAAAAAGAGCCGTGGGAAAGAGCAGTCCTGAAAAAAGCGACGCAAGCCCGATTTGTGGCAGAGCTCTGCTTCGTGAGTGTCCGGTGCATTTTCTTCTGACGGCGGCTGCCGGAATAATCGGCGGGCTTCTTGTTGCCTTCTTTTTTGAATTTCCGTCTGACGGGCTGTGGGCGGCGGCATATTGGAGCACTTCCGTTTGCGGCTTCTGGATATTCACGATCTCGCTTCTTGTGCTGTGGAGCGAGAAGAGACATGTCGCCTGCATCGGTTCAGGGCTGTATATCCTTTTTATGTTCCTCGTGACGACGGTATATATGTCGCTCCGGCTCTTTTACCGCGGCGGAACACCGTATGAAACGCTCTTTGATATGGCACTGCACAGCCTTCCCGGCTGGCTGTGGTACAGCATCTCTCCCGCGCTTTTCGGCGCCGGGCTTGCCGCAGTGTTATGGGGAGGACGAAAAGCCGGAACAGTCGGTACGGTTCTTCGATGCTTGCCGTTTGTCTTTCTCTGCCTTGAGACGGGCTGGCTGTTCTTTTACATATTCACGCAAAGCACAAGGCTGTTCCCGGCGCTGACCGATCTTTTATGCACCGCAGGATATTTTGTTCTGATTCTGCTTCCGATATGGATGAAAAGAGGTGACCGAAAATGTTAAAGCGAAAAGTTTCTGCCATATGGATCTTAATTCTTGCCGTGATAACCGCTGCCGCCTGCATTTTTGCGACGGTGATATATATCCGATACGGCAGACAGGCACCGAGCAAGGCTCGTGAGCTCGGGCAGTTTCGCTTTCTGAAAGCCGAAAGCGACTCTGCGGGAGTAAGTTTCGAAGTGATCAACGTCCGTGAGGTCGGCTCGGATGTTGTTCTGGATTTGCGGTGGGTCAATAATTCCGGAACCCCCCTTGCATACGGCGAAGCATATGAGCTGTATCGACTGAAGGACGGAAAGTGGGAGAAAATTGATACGAAGCTCTTTTTCCCCGATATATGCTACTGTATAAACAGCGGATCTGTCGGCAGGATTTCTTATACAATACCGGGGCATATCGATATGACAGAAGGAGAGAGATATCGTCTGCAGACCGAATTTCGATTCCAATACGGGGATGAATATTTTGAACCGTTAAAAAATCGGTTAGAATTTGAAATAGTGAAAGCTACGGAGTACGTTCCGAAGGAGGCTTACACCTACAGGTCCGAGCATGACTTTGCAACGCTGTATCTTGACCCGGACAACCATACCTTCTCCCTCAGCCTGTCTGTGCTCAGCTCCTATTGACCGCACGGCAGATATACAGAAAAAAGCGGATATATCATTTGCAAAGCCGCAGATAACACCGGTAACACCTATACTTTCCGCCGGGAAAAAGATTCATTGGTATTTGTCGCAGGTCGTTCTTCCGAAATCCCGCAATGGTCATTATCTAATAGAAAAGCGATAGGAGGCGTTTTGGACGGCGCGGTCTTTGTTGTTCTTTTTCTGCTATATTCTCTTGTTATACTGTATAGTTCACCTTGTGGGTGCATGGTGAACCCACCCATAGGTCACCGAATACAAACACTTATCCCTTGGGTGTGCGGTATTTTGAAAAATCGGGGACGGTGAACATGAGCGAGCTGTTGGCACCGCTTTTGCGGAAGCGCTGTTCGATTTTGATGTACCCGTGTACGGTCAGGTCATCAATGGCGCGCTTCACTGTGGATGGGGACAGACTCAGATCCTTCGCAATTCTTCTTACGGACGGCCAGCATTGACCGTCCGTATTTGCTCTGTTTACAAGGTACATATATACATGCACAGCACGGCTCGGAAGGTTGTCGCTGTAAATGGAATCAAAATAATTCACTTAGCACCACCGTCCTGACCGAGATTGGTCCGCAATCCTTTGTGTCTTGCCGCCGCCTTTTTGCTTGAATAGTGCCGTTCCGCCATGGCTTCCTCCACACGGAAACTGCCATCGGGGATGTCTTTTCCGTTGCTTTTATCGTCCGCCACATGATATTTGTTGCAGATGGCTTCGCTCAGTTCCTCGCGGCTTGCGTAACAGATGGTTGCCCGGTCGCGCATAGGGACAGCGAACGGCTCTTTTTCAAAACGGATACCCCATTTGAAGAACAGCTTCAGCTTGACCTTGATGGGATAGAAGCCGGTCTTGGTCACGATAAAAGTACCTTTCGGCAGGGCTTTCAACTCATCGGGAGTCATCAACGGACGCTCAATCATCTGCAGAGAGCGCGATCCTTCGCCTTTGCTCTGTGTGACCGAACCGGTGAGCGCCGTCCTGCTTCCCATTGCTTTGGAGAGAATCTGTGCCGACTCACTGTTGGGTGCAAAACCGCCGAATACCGTCAACTGTGTGTTGTCGATGATGATTTCCGCGCCTTCTTTGCCGTAGTTTTTCTGTAACTGTGCGAAGGACTGGATGATCGGCACGATGGAAACACGACGGGAGCGGGATGCCGAGAACATCATTTCGGCAGATTCAATGCGAGGCAAGGTGCCAAACTCATCACAGTAGAAGACCACGCGGTTTTCAAGCTTGCCGCCGTGTTCATCGGCAACGGCAAGAATTTCACGGTAGAGCTGCTGGATCAGAAGCGATACCATGAAGTATTTACTGCTGTCTTCCTCCGGCATAATGATGAAAATTGCCGACTTTTCTTTACAAAATCGCTCGGCATCGATCTCGGTATCGTTGC
>USMO01000017.1 GCA_900555785.1 uncultured Eubacteriales bacterium
ATTCTACCATAGGAGGCTCTTTTTTTCAATTGTCCGTTTTTAACGGACTTGTGCAAAGGTGGTAAGAAACCGGGTTCTTTTTTCTTTTCATTGCCTTGCAGGTAGCGCTTGCGGTATTCGCGCGGAGAGAGTCCTGTCTCCTCTTTGAAGCGGGCGGAAAAGGCGCTTTGGTCGCTGTAGCCGACTGCGGCGGCGATTTCGTAGACCGGGAGCGCGTTGGGCAGCTGGAGCAGCGACTTTGCAACCGCAATCCGCTTGCGGACAATGGAGCGTTGCGGGGAGTAGCCAAGCGCGGTGTCGTAGAGCCGCCGCAGATAGGAGACGGAGATGTGCAGGCTGTCGGCGATTTCCTCCACGGTCAGGTCCTCGGCGTAGTGCTGCCCGATGTACTGCTCGCTGTGGTCAAGATGGATGTTGTTGCCGACGTAGCGGTCGTTGCTGACCGGAATATCCGCAACGGAGAGCGCGTAGAAAAAGCGGCTCAGCAGCAGGAAGGGGAGATCGCCGGTCTGCTTTTTGTAGACCGTGTCCAAAAACAGATCCTTCAGCGTTTTCAGCTGCGCGTCGTTCAGCTTGCCGTCGAAGTTCTTCGGCAGATGGAGGACGCTCATAATCAGCTCCAGCTCCCGCCCGGCAAGACCGATCCAGGCAAGCGTCATGGGGTTTTCGGCGTCCGATTCGATGAGGTGTTCCTCGTTCGGCAGGACAAAAAAGATGTTGCCCCGTTCCACCACGCGCCCGTTGATATTGCCCTTTCCGTGACGTGAACAATAACAACATGCGCGACAGCGGCGATCTGTTCGGTCTGGTGTCGGCACAGGGAAACATGCTGGACCCGTATCAGTACGGCGCGAACCTCCCCTGCCTGACCGTGAACGACTTCGGCGAACTGGAAATCAACAGCCGGCTGACCGGTGACTTTGGCGTCAGCCTCTGTGACCGCCTGCGCGACCTGTTCCACAACAACGATGGCGCTTACTGCGCGTCAAAAGAGCTGCCTGATTACTACGCCATGGCGCAGGGACGCGCGCTGTTTGAAGTGGAAACGGCGGGCTACATCATCAAGACCCTGAACCCATCGGAGATCAATTACGGGATTCTGCCGATGCCGAAGTACGACAGCGAGCAGACCGGCGGCTACCACACCTGCCTGTCGATGGTCTACAGCAGCTTCTCCATTCCGGAGATTGCAAACGATGCGGCAGAGTCTGCGGCGGTGCTGGAGGCGCTGGCACATGACAGCTATACGCAGCTGATTCCCTACATCTACGAGAACAACCTGAAATCGCGTTATTCCAAGCGCCCGCAGGATGCCAGAATGTTTGACCTGCTGACCGAGGGCATTGTGTACGACCCGGGTCGCGTGATGGACAACGTGGACATCTTCTCGCTGTTCCGCCGGGCAATCCGCGACGACGTGACGCTGGGCAGCTACTTTGAGGCAAACAAATCGGTCTTTGAGAACGGGCTGAACGACATCAACTTTGCGTTCTCGGAGTAAGGAGCGGCGTATGAAGAGAAGAAAGACGCTGTGCGCGCTGACTTCGGGGCTGCTTGCGGTCCTGTTGCTGGCGGGCTGCGCCGGGGACCCGGCAGTTACGCCGGGCAGCACGGAGAGCGAAAGCGAGAGCACGACGACCGCCGCTGCCGAGCCGGAAACAACCCCGCTGGAGTTGGTACGGGACGGGAAGACCGAATACAGCATCGTCTATCCCGATTCGCCGAGCAGCGGGGAACTGAACGCTTCGGTGCAGCTTCAGACGCTGTTCCGCAGCAAACTCGGCGTGCGGATTGAAAGCGATACTGACTATACCATCCGGGAGGGGCAGCCCGAAAAGCGGATCCTGCTGGGCGCGACCTGCGCGGCGGAATCCGAGGAAGCCTACCGCGATCTGCAGTATCACGCCTTCCGCATTGCCGTAAAGGGGAGCAACCTCTGCATTGCAGCCTATTCGGAGGACGGATGGCTGGCAGCGTTGGAATGGATGGACAACACCCTCTTTGGGGGCGCAACAGAGTCTGACGGAAAGAAGAGTGTAACGGTGAATATCACGGAAGTAACCGGCGGGAACCGGGAGTACCCGATCAAGAGCTGGACCATCGCTGGGCAGGCGCTGAACGCCTACCGCCTGATTTGGGCGACGGAAGACCAACAGAGCATAGCAGAAACGCTGCGGGAGACGCTTGCCGAGCAGACCGGATGGGTGCTGCCGGTCTTCCGCGACACGGAGACCGAACCGAGCGACTACGAAATTCTGCTCGGGGAGACCAACCGCGCGGAATCGCAGGCGGTTGCCGCTCCTGCTGCGCTGACCTACAGGCATGAAAATGCAGTTCCTGCAATCATCTCGCGGGAGAAGTGGGAGCAGGCACAGTTTTTGCTCCGTGACAATGTGGAACGCAATATCCGCGCCGGACAGAATGCACCGCACCACCGCTATACAGGGCTAATCAAGTGCGGAGATTGCGGCTCCTCCTTCGTCTGCCGAAAGCGTGTTTGGAAGGACAATGTGCGCTACGAGTACACTTGCAACGGGTATCATCGCTATGGAAAAGAAAACTGCTCTCCCCACCGTGTGGATGAAGCGCAGCTTGACAAACTGATTTACGATGAACTGTTGGAAATGAAAGAGGGAGCAGAAGCGAATTACAAGAGCATCGAGCACGATGTGAAAAAGTGGCTATCGCAAAAGAATACATCCGAGAAAAAGGTCAAAGCGCTGTCGGACAAGCTCAAACAGCGAAAGAGCGACCAAGAGCAGATTCTTCTTGAGCGGATACGTGACCGTGAACACGCAGATATTTATACGGGGATGCTGACGAAATGTGAAAAGGACATCGCCAATATCACAGCAGAGCTTGCCGCAATTCAGGATTACGATGCCACTATTCGAAAACGAAAAGCGGAAATGAAAAGCAGCATTGATATTCTTGGGGAGATCGTCAAGGAGGGAGCAATCAGCGACAGCAACCTGCGGCTGTTGATTGACGATATTGTCATCTCGGAATGCGGGGGCAAGCTATCCATCAACATCCACCTCAAAGCCGCGTTCCGAAGCCATCTGGACATTTACGACGAAAACGGGCAGTTGACCGATAAGGCATTCGCGGTATCGTAAAAGCCGTTGGCAGACGCACAACCTTGCCAATGTCAGAAAGCACAATAGGGGATACAGATTTTTGTGAAAAGAAGCCAAAACGCAAACCATCGTTCCGATGCGTCTGCCAAGTGAAAAGGGAGCGAAAAGCAAAGAAAAATCCTCAGAAACAGACGTTTCTGAGGATTTTTTGGTGCGGGCAAGAGGACTTGAACCTCCATGAAATTGCTTTCACTAGAACCTGAATCTAGCGCGTCTGCCAATTCCGCCATGCCCGCATATGAAGTTGTGACCGTTAATTTTTACACGGAGCGATCTCTCCGTGGACGGGGCACTCTCTAAATCAGAAGCTATCACCGAGGTGACATCACCTGAATCTAGCGCGTCTGCCAATTCCGCCATGCCCGCTTGGAACAGATAATATTATACCAGATTATTTGCTGTTTGTCAAGGGGTTTTTGAAAATTTCTTCTGCTCTTTTTTTCGGGGCATTTCGGGGACCGCTTTTTTCATTTTTTTGTTATTTTACTCTTGCATTTCCCGGGCGATTGTGTTACAATTATATTGTACACTTGTTTGCTTTTTCTCTGAAAACGGACGGTATTTTACTTATGGTCTTTTCTGCTCTTTTTTTCCTGTTCTTTTTCTTTGTCATCTGCATGGCGCTGGTCTACACCCGCAAAACGCTGCGGGGGCAGAATGCCGTGCTTCTCGTTTTTTCCCTGATTTTCTATGCCTGGAGCGGTCCGGTTCTGCTGCTTCTGCTCTGCGCCATGACCTTCATCTGCTGGCTTGCCGGGCGGGTGCTGGGCAGCGTGCGGACGCTGTTTTACCGCCGGGTGGTCCTCTTTATGACGGTTGCTGCCTGTGTCCTGATCTTCGGCTTTTTCAAATACTCCGATTTTCTTGCCGGGACGCTGCAAGCTATTTTCCGCTTTGACGCGGTGCTGCCGGACATCATTCTGCCGATCGGCATTTCGTTCTACACCTTCCAGCTGCTCTCCTATGTCATCGACGTTTACCGCGAAGAGACCGAGCCGCAGCGAAATTACCTGACGCTCCTGCTCTACGCGGCGCTGTTCCACCAATGCGTTGCCGGACCGATTGTGCGCTACAGCGACATCTGCGCCGAGCTGCAGAACCGGACCGTCCGGCTCTCGGACATTTCCGCAGGCATCACGCGCTTTTCCCTGGGGCTTGCGAAGAAGGCGATTCTTGCCAATTACTGCGGGTCCCTTGCGGATGCGGCGCTTTCGACAGAAGCCCTTGCGGGGGCATCCAGCGGAACGGTCTTCCTGGGGACGGTCTTTTACATGCTCCAGATCTATCTGGATTTCTCCGCTTACTCCGACATGGCAATCGGCATGGGACTGATGTGCGGTCTGCATTACTGCGAGAACTTCAACTACCCGTATTGCGCCGATTCGGTGACCGACTTCTGGCGGCGCTGGCACATTTCGCTCTCCACCTTCTTCCGCGATTACGTGTACATCCCGCTTGGCGGAAACCGGCGCGGCAGACGGCGGCAGATTCTCAACATGCTGGTGGTCTGGCTCCTGACGGGGCTTTGGCACGGGGCATCGTGGAACTATGTGCTCTGGGGGCTTTACTATTTCGTCCTGCTGGCGGGGGAGAAGCTGCTGGTACACAAGCCGTATGGCGAGTTGCCGCTTTGGAGAAAGCTGCTGCGGCGCTGCGGCGTGCTGGCGGCGGTCTGGTTCGGCTGGATGCTGTTCTATTTTGAGGACCTGTCGCAGCTGGGCAGCGCGATTGCCTGCCTGTTCTTCCGGCATGGGTTCTGGGACCTGACCGCGCGGCTGACGCTCCTGAACAACCTGTTTTTCCTCGCGGTCGCAATTGCGGCATGCACGCCGATTCTGCCGCTGGTGACGCGGAAGGTGCGCGAGGCGGCAAAGCAGACCCCGGCATGGCAGGGGTTGGTCAATGCGGTTTCGGTCGTGTCGCCCGTGGCGCTGCTGTTCTTCTCGTTCCTGTCGCTGGTCGGGAACACCTACAATCCGTTCCTGTATTTCCAATTCTGATTGGAGGATCTCATGAATACGCAACAAAAAGAACCGCTGGAAGGAATCGGTAAGCCGGAACCGCAGCAGCCACGGCGGCAGCCGCAGACCACGCTGAGCCGGAAAGAGAAGACCGATGTTGCCAAGATTCTGGGCTTTGCGGGCGCCTTGGTGGTGCTGGCGCTGGTGGGAATGCTGATTTTTCTGCGTCCATCGACCTCCGAGGTGGAGGGGCGGGAACTGACCAAATTCCCGCAGTTTACCTGGGACAGCTTTTGGGACGGCTCCTATTTTTCCGCAATCACGACCTGGTATGCCGATACCTTTCCGGGGCGGGACGGGCTGATTTCCATGCAGCACGCGCTGGAGGAGTTTTACGGCATCCGCACGACGCGCATCGTCCGTCCTGGCACAACAACCACCCCGGGGCAGACGCCGGGGAGCGAAGAGGAGGGGGACGTTTCGATTGAGCAGCCGTCGGACGGTGTTTACATCAAAAAGGACAGCGCGTTTGAAATCTATGTTTATCATGAAGAAAAGGCAACGCGCTATGCGGCGGTGCTGAACCGGGCGCACGAGCTGATGCCGAATGTGGAGCTTTACGACATTGTGGTGCCGCTGTCCTACGCGGTCAACATGAGCCGCGGGGAGCAGAAGAGCATCGGGGCTTCCGATGCGGAGGCGGCGATTGCGAACATTTACGGCAAGATGGGCAGCGGTGTCAAGACGGTTTCCATCCTGCCCGAACTGCTGGCGCACAAGGACGAATATCTCTATTTCCGCACCGACCACCATTGGACGGCGCGCGGCGCTTACCGGGCATACCGCGTCTTTTGCGAGGAGAGCGGGACCGTTCCGCGCGAGCTGAGCAGCTGGGAATCGCAGACTTTTACCGGGTTCCGGGGATCGCTTTGGGCAAAGGCGACCGGCGCGAACCTGAAGGAAGATTATGTGGAGGCATGGCTGCCGAACGCCACGAACAAGATGAAGGTCTGGGACTGGACCGACTACGGCAAGGAGACCCAGAAGGAGATCATCACCGAAAACTATCCGATTATTCAGACCCGGACCGGAAACGGCTCGGAGGACGGGTATTTCTACGGTCCGCGCTGGAAATACAACTGCTTCATCGCCGGGGATAACGCGCTTTCGGTTATTCAGAACCCGAACCTGAGCGACGGCTCGAAGATTCTGGTGGTAAAGGAATCTTTCGGCAATGCGTTTGTGCCGTTCCTGGTGGACCAATACCAGACGGTGTATGTGGTGGATTACCGCTTCTTTACCAAGCGCATGAAGATGTCTCTGCCTGCATATGTGCAGCAAGAGGGGATTGGGCGGGTGGTCTTTCTCAACAATATGAATGCCATCTCGTCCACCTGGATTTTGAGCGAAATGGAAGGACTTTTAAAATAAGAACTGTTCTTATTATTAAATCTATATCCCAAAAGGGGCTTTTCGGCGTCGGAAAGCCTCTTTTTTCTTCTTTTTAAATAAAATCCTCCGCATGCCCCTTGATTTTCGGGGGAAAATCCTGTATAATAGTATGGAATACCGTATGACACGGCGTGTATGCTGCCGAATGTGGAAAGCCGGACGGCAAAACAGGCTTTGCGAATGGAATCGGGGCGGGGGCATGCCGCATCATGCGGGAATGACGGAAAGGAATGTGTGAATGGACGAGCAAATACTGAACGAGCTGATTCGGGATGCGGTAAACGACACCGACCTGACCCCGGAGGAGATTCCGGCAATCGACCTGTACCTTGACCAGATCACCTGCCTGGCATCGGATAAGCTGCGCGAGGGGTCCCCGCGTTTTTACGACCGCGCGCTGACCAAAACGATGGTCAACAACTACTCCAAAGACGGGCTGATTTCCCCGATTAAAGGGAAGAAATACACCAAGGAGCATTTTTTGCAGATGCTGCTGGTCTATGCCATGAAGAACACGCTTTCCATCGGCGAGATTAAGCGGATTCTGCAGAATCTCTACCGCGTGGAGGGCTTTGACGGCGAGATGCTGACCGACATCTACCGGCGGTATCTGGACATCAAAGCCTACGAGCGGAAAAACGCCTGCCGGTTTATCAAAATTTTTCTGCGGAGCGCGGGGCTGGACATTGAGAAAGAGGAGGACTTTGTGGTCATCCTGCTGGCGCTGACGTCGATCTCGTCCTACCTGAAAAACATCACGCAGGCGCTCCTGGAGGACCACTACCCGGACACTGCCGAGGAAAAAGAGCGCGAGGAGAAGGAAAAGCGCGAGGCGGCAAAGCGGGAGAAGGAGAGCCGGCGGGCAGCTGCGCGGTCTGCAACTGCAAAACCGGAGCCGGAAACAGACGATGCAGCCAAAGCTGAATGAGATGAGCGTGCCTGCGCTGGCGTACCTCGGGGACAGCGTGATGGAGCTTTTGGTGCGCCGGGAGCTGGTCGCGCGGCAGGGGATCGCAACGGCAGGGGACCTGAACCGCGCGGCGCTGGAATACGTCCGGGCGGGCGCGCAGGCGGCTGCAATGGACCGGATTCTGCCGGAGCTGACCGAGGAAGAGGCGCGCTGGTATAAGCGCGGGCGCAATTCGGGGCATCTGAATATCCCCAAAAACGCAAGCCCCGCGGAGTACCGGCGCGCAACCGGCATGGAGACCCTGTTCGCGTTTCTCTACCTCACCGGGCAGACCGAACGCATGGAATCGCTGTTTGCGCTGGCGTACCCGGCGGCGGGGTAGGGGACTGGTTGTTCTTTTGCCTGTTGTGTCGTACCCTCTCAAATCCTCCCCGCATTCATCCCACTTTCATCCCCCCAAAAAATCCTGTTCCACATCACATTTGAATTTGAAAGGAAGAAACCCATGAACAATCCAAAAATCAAAATTACCGTTGCCGATTTCGGCGAAATCACCGCTGAGCTTTACCCCGAAAAGGCGCCCAAGACGGTGGCGAATTTCCTGTCGCTGGTGGACAGCGGCTTCTATTCCGGGACCGTTTTCCATCGCGTCATCCCCGGCTTCATGATTCAGGGCGGCGGCTACGGCGAGGGCTTTGCCGAAAAGGACGCGCCGTCGATTTACGGCGAATTTGCCGCCAACGGCTTTGGCGCGAATGATTTGCACCATGCGCCCGGCGTGCTTTCGATGGCGCGCACCTCCGACCCCAACTCTGCGTCCAGCCAGTTCTTTATCATGCACGGCGATGCACGCTATCTGGATGGGCAGTACGCCGGGTTCGGAGCGGTCACCGACGGCATGGACGTGGTCAACCGGATTGCCGCAACGCCGACCGGGCGGATGGGCTGGTTTGAGGATGTCCCGCGCGAGACCGTCAGGATTGAAAAGATCGAACGCGTATAACGCACCGGCGTCACGCGGAAAGGAGCACCGTATGAATACCAGGCTGTTGAAGCTGCTCAACAAGGATGCACGCACCGAGCCCGCCGACCTCGCCGTGATGCTGGGGGAGAGCGAGGAAGAGGTACGTCGCGAAATCGATGAGTTGGAGGCGGCAGGCATCATCCGCGGCTACAAGGCGGTTATCGACTGGGAGCGCCTGAACGATGCCTACGTGTCGGCAATCATCGAGCTGAAGGTCACCCCGAAGGCGGGGCTGGGCTTCGAGGAGGTTGCCGCGCGGGTGATGCGATACCCCGAGGTGGAGTCGGTCTACCTGATGTCCGGCGTGTATGACCTCAACGTTGTGGTCAAGGGCAGGACCCTGCACGACGTGGCGCGGTTTGTCGCAAAGGAGCTGTCCACCATCGAGTCGGTTACGTCCACCGCAACGCATTTCGTCCTGCGCCGTTACAAGGAGATGGACGTGGAGCTGATGGGCGAGACGGCAGACGAGCGCGGGAGCTATCTGCTGTGATGGACTACGGAAAGTTGCTGTCGCCCGTGGTGCAGGAGATCAAGCCCTCCGGCATCCGGAAGTTTTTCGACATTGCAAACACGATGAAGGATGTGATTTCCCTGGGGGTGGGAGAGCCGGATTTTCCGACCCCGTGGGAAATTCGCAAAGCAGGCATCCTGTCGCTGGAAGCCGGCAAAACGCGCTACACGGCAAACCGTGGCTTGGAGCAGCTGCGCGGGGAGATTGCCGCATGGATGGCGCGCAAATACGGACTGGAATACGACCCGGCAACGGAGATTCTGGTCACGGTCGGCGGCTCGGAAGCCATCGACGGCACCATCCGCGCGGTGGTCTCGCCCGGAGATGAGGTCATCATCCCGCAGCCGAGCTACGTTTGCTACGAGCCGCTGGTGCGCATGACCGGCGGGATCCCGGTCATTCTGGAGACCACCGCAGAGCACGATTTCAAGGTCACGCCCGAGATGCTGCGCGGGGCACTTTCGGACCGCACAAAGCTGCTGATTCTGCCGTATCCCTGCAACCCGACAGGCGGCATTATGGAACGCGCAGACCTGGAAAAACTCGCTGACGTATTGAGGAAAACGAATGTTTTGGTCCTCTCGGACGAGATCTATTCGGAGCTGACCTTCGGCGGCAAGCGGCATGTGTCGGCGGCATCGGTCCCCGGCATGCGGGAGCGGACCGTGGTGGTCAACGGCTTCTCCAAAACCTTCTCCATGACCGGCTGGCGCATGGGTTTTGCCTGCGGTCCCGGGGAGCTGATGAAGCAGATTACGAAGATTCACCAGTTTGCCATCATGTGCGCGCCGACAACCGCGCAGTACGCGGCGATTGAAGCCCTGCGGCACGGCGACGATGCCGTTGAGGCGATGCGGGAGGAATACGACATGCGGCGGCGCCTGATTGTGGCGGGCTTCAACCGCCTGGGGTTGACCTGCCGCGAGCCGAAAGGGGCGTTTTACGCCTTCCCATGCATCCGGTCAACCGGCATGACCAGTGACGGATTTTGCGAGAAACTGCTGTACGCCGAACGGGTCGCGGTCGTGCCCGGAACGGCGTTCGGACAGGGCGGTGAGGGCTTCATCCGCGCGTCCTATTGCTATTCGACCGACCATATCAAAGAAGCCCTTCGCAGGATTGAAAAATTTTTGAATCAATAAAAGGAAAGACCTTGCACCGCCCCGAATCTCCCTTCAGGGAAAGTTCTTGGAGTTCTTAGAACCTTCTTTCAAGAAGGTTCTAAGCGGGGTTTGGGGCAGCGCCCCAAGGTCTTACAGGTACCCCCATGAAAGCAGTTATAACCGTGACCGGCAAAGACAGTGTCGGCATCATCGCCGACGTTGCAGGCGTTTGCGCACAATACGGCGCGAACATTCAGGACATCACGCAAACGGTGCTGTCCGACTATTTTGCAATGATCATGCTGGCGTCCATCGATGAGTTGAAGACCGATTTTGCGCAGTTTGTCGATGCGCTTGCAGCGCTGGGCAAGAAGCGCGGGCTGGACATTCACACCATGCATGAAGACATCTTCAACACCATGCATCACGTCTGAGGAGGCGCCCCGGCAATGATAAACACACAGGACGTGCTGGAAACCATTCAGATGATCCGCGAGGAGAACCTCGACATCCGCACCATCACCATGGGCATCTCCCTTTGGGATTGCGTCAGCGAGGACACCGACCGGCTCTGCACGAAAATTTACGACAAAATCACCCGGCAGGCAGAGCGGCTGGTGTCGGTCGGCTGCGCAATCGAGAAAAAATACGGCATTCCGATTGTCAACAAGCGCGTGTCGGTTACGCCGGTTTCGCTGATCGGCGGCAACGCAACGCCGGAGGGCTACCTTAAAATCGCGCACACGCTGCAGCGCGCGGCAGACACGCTGGGAATCAACTTCCTCGGCGGCTTTTCGGCGCTGGTGCAGAAGGGGATGACCAAAGGCGCGGATGCGATGATTTCAATCATTCCCGAAGCGCTTGCCGAGACGCAGAACATCTGCTCGTCGGTCAATGTGGCAAGCACAAAGGCGGGCATCAACATGGATGCGGTTGCGCGGATGGGCGCAACGATTAAGCGGGCTGCGTATCTGACCCGTGACGCGGAGTCAATCGGCTGCGCGAAGCTGGTGGTCTTTGCGAATGTCCCGGAGGACAACCCCTTTATGGCGGGTGCGTTCTGCGGCATTGGCGAGCCGGAGGCGGCGATCAACGTCGGCGTGAGCGGCCCCGGCGTGGTGGCATCGGCAATCCGGCGGGCAGGAGATTGCGATCTGTCCGCGCTTGCGGAGGTCATCAAAAAAACGGCGTTCAAGGTTACGCGAGTAGGCCAGCTGGTTGCACAGGAAGCGTCCAGAAGACTTGGTATTCCGTTTGGCATCATCGATCTTTCTCTGGCACCGACTCCGGCGATCGGAGATTCCGTAGCTGATATTCTTTGCGAGATCGGTCTGGAATATGCAGGAGCACCGGGCACAACAGCGGCACTTGCGCTTTTGAACGATCAGGTAAAGAAGGGCGGCGTTATGGCTTCTTCTTATGTTGGTGGTTTAAGCGGTGCATTTATCCCTGTCAGCGAAGATCAGCGTATGATAGATGCTGTATCAGCAGGAGCACTTTCCCTTGAGAAATTAGAGGCAATGACCTGTGTATGTTCAGTTGGACTTGATATGATCGCAATTCCCGGTGATACATCAGCAGCTACCATTTCCGGTATCATTGCAGATGAGATGGCACTCGGTATGATCAATCAGAAGACAACGGCTGTACGTCTGATCCCTGTTATCGGTAAGGGTGTTGGTGATCAGGCTGAATTTGGTGGACTGCTTGGCTATGCGCCGATCATGCCGGTCAACCGGTTTTCATGTGAAAAATTTATTAACCGTGGAGGCAGAATCCCTGCGCCTATCCACAGTTTCAAGAACTAATATAAATAACGGAGAACAAAATGAGAAAGCTTGCATTATCAGATGAGATTTTAATGAGTATCGAAAAACCTGCCAGATATATCGGAGGGGAATATAACAGTGTCATGAAGGACAAGGAACAAGTCGATGTCAGATTTTGCATGTGTTTCCCGGATGTGTACGAGATCGGAATGTCCCATCTCGGCATCCAGATTTTATATGACATGTTCAACCGGAGAGAAGATACCTGGTGTGAACGTGTCTATTCTCCGTGGCCGGATCTGCATAAAGTTATGAAAGAACAGCACACTCCGTTATTTGCCCTGGAATCTCAAGATCCTTTAAAAGAGTTTGATTTTCTTGGAATCACTCTTCAGTATGAGATGTGTTATACGAATATTTTACAGGTGCTTGATCTGGCTGAGATACCGATCTGGTCGAAGGACCGGAAAAAAGGGGATCCGATCGTGATCGCAGGTGGTCCCTGTTCTTACAATCCGGAACCGATCGCTGATTTCTTTGATATTTTTTATATCGGAGAGGGCGAGACGGTGTATGGTGATCTGATCGAATTATATAAGATCTATAAACATTCCGATATGACAAGAGAAGAATTCCTGATCAAGGTGTCACAGATTCCGGGGCTTTATGTGCCGGCTCTTTATGATGTCACTTATCATGAGGATGGAACGATCGCATCCTTTGGACCAAAATACGAAGAGGTTCCAAAGACGATCCTTAAGCAGGTAGTTACGGATATGTCATCTGCTGTCTATCCGGAGAAGCCGGTTGTTTCTTATATGAAGGTTACACAGGACCGTGTTGTATTAGAGATCATGCGTGGCTGTATCCGTGGATGTCGGTTCTGTCAGGCGGGTATGATCTATCGTCCGACCAGACCGAAGGATGTAAACGTACTGAAGCATTATGCAGAGGCTATGTTAGACAATACCGGTCAGGAGGAGATTACCTTCAGTTCGCTTAGTTCCAGTGATTATCAGTCACTTCCTGAGCTTACGGACTGTCTGATCGAGAAGATGGACAACAATCATGTCAATATCTCCCTGCCATCTCTCAGAATCGATGCATTTTCCCTTGATGTTATGCAAAAGATTCAGGATATCAAGAAGAATTCCCTGACATTTGCACCGGAAGCCGGAACACAACGATTAAGAAATGTTATAAATAAAGGTCTGACGAAAGAGAATATATTAAACGGTTCGTTACAGGCGTTCCTTGGCGGCTGGAATAAGGTCAAACTGTATTTTATGATGGGACTTCCGACAGAGACTTATGACGATATTACAGGTATTGCTGATCTATCAGAGGAGATCAGTGAGCTGTATTTTGCAAATATACCAAAGGAGAAGCGGGATGGCCGTGTCATGGTATCGGCTTCCGCATCTTATTTCGTACCAAAACCATTTACACCATTCCAGTGGGCGCCGATGATAACACCGGAGGAATTCCAGAAGCGTGCGTATTTTGTAAAAGATAAATTCCGCGAAGCAAAGAACCACAAGAGTCTGAAATTCGCATATCATGAGGCGGATATTACGATTCTTGAAGGACTGCTTGCCAGAGGTGACCGCAAGCTCTGTCAGGTGATCTACGATGTCTATCAGTCAGGACAGATCTTTGATGCGTGGACGGAATATTTTGATAAATCAAATTGGGACAATGCGCTTGAAAAAAATCATATTGATATCGGCTTCTATACCTATCGTGACAGAAGTGTAGATGAGATCCTTCCGTGGGATTTCATAGATATCGGAGTGACAAGAAAGTTTATGGAAAAGGAATGGGAGCGCGCACAAGCAGAGGTCGTTACACCAAACTGCCGGATGCAGTGTTCCGGCT
>USMO01000018.1 GCA_900555785.1 uncultured Eubacteriales bacterium
CTTTCCCCACATCCCCGCCGCCGCGCCGCCATCGCCGCGCAGCTGGATGCGTATCTGGGAGGGTAGGACCGGAAAGGCCTCGGGGCGCCGCCCCTAAGAACCCGCCAGAAGGAGGCTCTACGCGGAATTGGAAGCGGAACCTCGAACATTTCCACCCGCCGGTGCCCATCTCAAAATCCACCCAATCCCATTTTTTCCTAATTCTCTTGACAACGGCAGACGCGTATGATATAATGGGGATACAAACATTTCTGGGGAGGAAAAAGGAATGAACTACTTCACTACAGCCGTTCTGGCGGGTACATTGGTCACGCTGATTGTCGGCGTATTGCTGGGGCTTTTGCGCGGCATGCGACGGTCGGTCCTGCGGCTGGCGCTGCTGGTGCTGTGCCTGGTACTCGCGCTGGCAATCTGCCCGGCGGTCTCCGAAACGGTGATGAACGTCAAGATCAGCGACGGAAAAACGTTGGAAACGCTGCTCACCGAGAACTTTTCCAATGGTGGAGAAGCCGCTGTCGACATCGTTGTCCCGATTGCTCAGATTCTGGCAAAGCTCATCGCTTTCATCATGCTGTTCGGCATTCTGCAGTTTGTCACCTGGATCATCGTGTTCCCTATTCTGAAGTTGATCCTGCGTCCCCTGATTGGTCGGCGGGCACACAGCCGCATGCTTGGCGCACTGCTCGGCTTGGTCTCCGGTGCGCTGGTCGCGTTCGCAGTCTACGTGCCGATGAACGGGCTGTTCTGCGAAGTCGGTAAGATTGCAGCCATCGACCTTTCCGCGCTGACATCAGGCGAGGAATCCGGCGCGCAAACCGACGCAAACGCCCTGCCGGACATCACAGGCATCACCGAATACGCCGACAGCGGCATCAGCCATTTCTATAGCTCCGTCGGCAGCGGTTTCTATCGCAGCCTTTCGACCGTGACCGACAAGAACGGCAAGGAAATCCGCCTTTCCGCACAGATTGACGCGCTCTCCGCAGCCGCGAATTTTGCGATTAAAACAGCGTCGCTCAAGGACGTGATGAAGGAGGACGGGAGCATCGACCTCGACGCAATTCAGGACCTTGCAAAAACGCTCACCGAGCTGGACGAGCTGACCCCCGAGGCCCGCGAAGCGCTGAACGGTATGCTGGAAAGCGCGACGAAAGCAATGGGCGATAACGTCCCAGAGGTCATCCGGAATCTGGACATTGAAACCATCGATTTCAAAACGGAGGGCAACCTGCTGTCCACGGTCGCAACCGTTGCGGACCAGAACGGGAACCTGGACGGTATCGACGTGGATCAGGTGGTAAAGGACCTTTCCAAGAGTTCGGTCATCCTGCCCGCGCTGGCAGAAGCCAATGTCACCCTGCCCGTTGACGAGGAAACCCGCGCGAAAGCCGAGCAAGCCATCGCCGACCTGCAGGCGCAAACCGGCAGCGATGCCGTGGACGCCGAAACCATCGCGAAACTCTCTAACCTGTTCGGAACGAACGAAAAATAATATATTTCCGGCTCCTTTGCCGAAAGGGAGCCGGATTTTTCTGTTTTCCGGGGGCTACAACTTATATCCGTCTTAGAGGGTGAATGACGAAACAGCCACTATTTTCGAAGATTCCGCCAGCCGAGCGAAGTAAGGGCGAGGACCTCGAGGGTCCGCTTCAAATTCCGCGTAGGGTCCTTTTCCGAGCAGGCTCTTAAGAGCCAGGAGCTTCACCGCAAAGGGCAACCGGATTAGCAGCGCGTAAAAAGTCTTTACGTTCTGCGCCCGGTTGCCCTTTGCGGTGAAGTTCTTGGAGTCCTTAGAACCTTCTTTTAAGAAGGTTCTAAGCGAGGTTTGGGGCAGCGCCCCGAGGTCTTCGGTCTTTTCTTACCTTCTGCCGTGCAGGATTGGAGAGAGGTGTTTGTAGATCAGGAAGACGAGCAGAGTGTCCACGAGGCCCTTGAGGAGGGTGAACGGGAGGTTGAAGATCAGGAGGCACTGCAGGAGCCCGTCAACGCCGGGGAGGAGCGCCTGATACATCCCGATGATGGCATCAAGGGGCAGAAACTTCGTGTAGACGGGGTAGCTGACGAAGTAGTTCAGCGGGAGGCTGCAGAGCGCCATTGCGGCGGCGCCGATGAGCGAGCCAACCAGCGCGGCGCGGCGGTTCTTGCGGATCCGGTAAAGGATGCCGGCGGGCAGAACAAAGCAGATGCCCAGCAGAAAGTTGCAAAGCTCCCCTACCCCGCCGGTCGACGTAAAGGGCAGATGGATCAGGTTCTTCACCAGACAGACCGCTACACCGGAAACAGGTCCCATGCTGAAGGTTGCAAGCAGCGCGGGAAGCTCGGAAAAATCGAATTTTACGAAGGACGGCATGAACGGGACCGGGAACTCCAGCACCATCAGCACCGCGCCAAGCGCGGACAGGATGCCGGTTACGGTCAGGGTGCGCAGATAGTTCTTTCTTGTTTTTGTGGTTTGCATGGTTATTTTCTCCTTGAATGTAAGATAACAGGAGAAAAGAAAATCCCCGCTTTGGCGGGGATGCGGTTTGCGCGCAACAGGCGCGAGCGCTATCTTTTCTCATCCGGACTGAAGATCTGAGCGATCTATCACCGTCGGTTCGGGAGTTGCACCCGATCGGCCCGGCGGGCTTTCCCGCCAAGTTCGCAGACTGTTACTGCCGGTATGGAATTTCACCATCCCCAAAGATATTGTATTACTTTCTAAACAGGAAAAAAACCTTGAGACTCCCTTTCAGAGCAGGGAAAAGACCTTGAGACGCTGCCCCAAACCCCGCTCAAACCCTTTTTGAGAAAAGGGTTTGAGAATCCCAAAAACTTTTCCTGAGAAGGGCGTCCCCCGATCCGACAAAGCGGTCAGGCTAAACTTTTCCGCGGGGGACGCCCTTCTCAGGAAAAGTTCTTGGAGTCCTTAGAACCTTCTTTTAAGAAGGTTCTAAGCAGAGTTTGAGACAGCGTCTCAAGGTCTTTTCCCTACTCCGAGAAGAAGTTTCAAGGCCTTCTTACTGTTTAGAAGGAACAGTAGCCCAGTCGGCGAGGAAGCGCTGGATGCCGCTGTCGGTCAGGGGGTGCTTCACCATCTGACGGAGCACCTTGTAGGGGACCGTTGCAATGTGCGCACCGCACTTTGCGGCATCCACCACATCCTGCGGTCCGCGGATGCTTGCAGCAATGATCTCGGTCGACATGCCGTAATTGTCGAAAATCAGAGCAATGTCGGAAATCAGAGACATCCCGTTCTCCGCAATGTCGTTCAGTCTGCCGACAAACGGACTGACGTAGGACGCGCCCGCCTTGGCAGCCAGAAGCGCCTGCGCCGCACTGAAAATCAGCGTCACGTTGGTCTTAATCCCCTCTTTTGCAAGGATGTGGACCGCCTTCAGACCTTCTTCGGTGATCGGGATCTTGATTACGATGTTCTTGTGGATTTTCGCCAGCTCGCGGGCTTCTTTCACCATGCCGGCAGCGTCCGGGGAGATGACCTCCGCGCTGATCGGTCCGTCGACGATCGTCACGATTTCGTTGATAACGTCCTTGAAGACTTTGCCTTCCTTCGCAATCAGCGAGGGATTGGTGGTCACGCCCGAGAGGATGCCCCACTCGTTGATTTCGCGGATTTCGTCAATATTGGCGGTATCGATAAACAGTTTCATTGGGTTCCTTTCCAAAAACAAAACACGAAAATTTGAATTGACAGCATTCCAACCACCCGCAAGCCCGAAAGCCTGCGGATGGTTGTTTTTTAGGTTGGGTCAGTCTTCCTTTTTCCGGAGAACACCAACCAGCACACCGGCAGCGGCAATCAGCGCAACGCTGGAGATGCCCAGCATACCGGTGCAGCCTTTTTTCTTGGTAGTGGTATCAGCACCGGTGGTCGTCTGCGGCTCGGTGTCGGAGGGCGTTTCGGCGTCCGTTTCGGCTGCCGTGGTCTGCGAAGGCTTCGGCTGCGGCTCAGGCTCTTTCTCAGGCTCGGTTTCCGTGGGCTCCGGCTCCGGAACCTTCGGCTGCGGCTCGGGCGTGGTGTCGGCAGCAAGACCGATCGGTGCCTTCGCGTCACCGGTCAGCACGAATCCGGCGCCCAGCTTGTCGACCATCGCCTGCGTTCCCCACTCCTCAGCAGTCACAACCGTGCCGCTGGTGGATTTTGCAGCCAGCTCGGTGTCCGCAATCACCTCGGTCGAGGTGTAGGTCTCGTCGGTGTAACGGTTCAGAAGGCCCGCCACCGTGTAGCAGTTGACAAAAGATTTGGCAATGTCATCGCCGGTCACGTTGAAGTAGCTGCAGATACCGCCGATGGAGGTGCTGGTCTTCTTGGTAATCAGCTTGCCGGCGTTGAAGCAGTTGCGGAATTCAAAACCGGTCTTCTCGTTTGCGCCGATACCGGCAACCAGCGCGCCGTTGTTCTCGGCGTTGCCGTTTCTCCAGGCGCGGATTTCACCGTAGTTGCCGCAGTTAATGATCTTGGAGTTTTCCACATTGGTGGCGCAGATACCGCCCGCGCGGCTCTGTCTGGCAAGAATCGTTGCAAAGTTCAGGCAGGATTCCATCACCGCGCCGCCCATGAGGTGCGAGGCAATGCCGCCGACGTGGAAGTTCGATTCAATCTTGCCGCGCGTGATGCAGTACCGCAGAACCGCGTCCTTGCGCTGGTTGATGACGATGCCTGCAGCGCGGTCGCCGTTTCCGGTCACGGTACCGTCAAAATCGATGTGCTCAATGCGCCCGCCTGCTTGGTTGTCATAGCAGACACCGGCAACGTCGGTGCCCGAACCGGTCACGGAGACGTTCTTAAAGGTCAGGTTCCAGAGTTTGCCCGTGTTGGTTCCAACCAGCATGGCAATCTTGTTGCCGCCGTTTACGACCGCATCCTCAAAGGTCAGGTTTTTGATCAGCGCTGCCGCGCCCAGCGTGTCAAACAGCGGAACGCTGCCCTTGTAGCCGATGATCTTGTGTCCGTTTCCGTTGAGCGTGCCGTCGAAAAATTCAATCGGAGAAACGGCGTGCTCTTTGGTCAGGGTAATATCCTTGGTGAGAATGAAATTGCCGTCGTAGTGGTCATCGTCAGAGAGCTTGAGCAGCTCTTCCTCGGTAGAGATCTCGCGGTACTTGTAATCCGGTTCGTCCGCATCCGCAGAAGAAGGAAGGACCGCAAGAGAGAGCAGAAGACCGAGCGTCAGGAGAACGGGGATCAGTTTTTTCAGAGCTTTCATGTCAATACCTCTTTTCTTTTTATTCTGCACCGTGAGCGGATTGCCACGATACCAGCGGGGTTGTTATGCCTCTTCCAGAGAAGTGGTCAGTTTGTTCAGCGCTTCCTTCCAGCCGGAGGCGTACTTCCGGAACATCGAGGAGGTCGGCTCCTTCTGCACGGCATCCCGGAAAAAGTTGTGGATGGCGTTCAGCGAGTTGCCCCATCCGAATGCGAAATCAATGTAAACGCTGTCGCGGATCAGGTCAATCATCTTTGCCGACTGCGGGTCGCGGGAATAGCGCGACTTCAGCGCCTCGTCATAGTAAGCAGTGGTAACGTCGGTGTGGCTGATGGCAGCCATTGCCTCCAGCGTTGCAGCCGCAGCGGCAAGCGATTCGCTCTGCCGGTAGAGACCGAACAGCGTGCAGCCGTCGTGGATTGCCGCGCGGTAGCCGTTCTGTTCGCTGTCCAGCATCGGAGACGGAATGATGCCGTAATTCTTCATGTCGGTCAGGTAGTTTTCTGCCTGATAGATCTTGTCATGCGTGAAAAGTGCCTTGCCCGAGGCGAAGATGGTCATGCCGGTTGCGGAGTGGTTGAACTTCTCCGGCACGTAAGCACCGTAATCGCCGTAGAGGAAGCTGTGCATCTTTCCGGTAAAGGAGAACGCCTTCTGCGTCTTGCTGTTGTCGGCAAAGGTGATGGAAATATCCCCGTCACTGTCGCGCTCGCTGAAGTTGACGCCTGCGCCGATTGCCATGCCGTCCAGCATGTCGCCGCCCTCGGTTACGAAACCGAGCACGCTGTCGTTCTCGTCTGCCTTTCCGGAGGCGTCGGTGTCATCCCAGATTGCCCGGGACATCGTCATCATCGTGTCCAGCGTCCACTCGCCTGCCTCCACCACATCGTAAATGCTGCCGTACTCTGCCTCGAACATTGCCTTGTAGCGGTCAAGGTTGACAAAGGTGCAGTACATGCCGCCCAGATAGCGCAGGGAAAGCTCGCCGGTAATCCAGAACATCTTTCCTTTATAGGAAAGCGCCTCGTTGTAGGTCTGCGACCAGTAATCCTGCTCCAGCGCGATGTAATCCGCATCCTGGCTGCCCAGCGTGTTGAAGTCTGCCAGGAGCCCCGCAGCCGCAATAGCGGTGTCGTGCGCCTGATAGCCGCAGAGAACGTCGAAATCGGAAACGCCGGAAAGCAGGTCGTTGTAAAGCGTGTTCGTGATGATGCCGTCATCGATGACCGTCGGCAGAATCAGAACGCCGAGATTCTTCTCAACCAGGCAGTTGCGCCCGTAGACCTTGCTGTCCACCTTGCTGGCAGATGTGTCGGTCTCGTCGAAGTCCTCCAGGCAGATCGACCGCTCGGAAAAGCGACCGCCCTTGTTCCGGCTCGGCTCCGCAATCAGAAAGCGGATTTGCACCGGATCCGTCTCGGACCCAAAGGAAAGCCCGCGCGGCAGGGTTGGCACCCAGTTTTCCTCGGTCTTGCTGTCCTCGCCGGTGTCCGTGGCTTCGGTGTCCTCCGGCGGGGCTTTCTGCCCTTTGCAGCCGGTGAACAGGAGCGCCAGTGTCAGACAGAGAAGCAGGAAGGACACGCCGATTCTGTTTTTCTTCATGTTTTGTTTTACCTCCGATTCAATTGTGTATTTTGCTGTTGTTTTAGTTCAAAGGCAGAACCAATAGCAACTATATTTTAAGCCATAAGCGGCGATTTGTCAAGCCGCTTTTGTGAATTTCTGCGATTTCGTAAATTATATACAATTTTCTTCTGTAAATTCTGTCAGAATCGTCAGGCTTCTTTTTGTTCAAGCCTTGACTTTTTAGAAGTTTTATGCTATAATAGTAGACAGGGAAAAGGAGGGATTTCATGAACACACCAACCATCCGTTATTTCGGGCGGGGGTTCAACTTTTCGCAGGATGGTCCCGGAAACCGATTGGTCTATCACCTGGTTGGCTGCAACTTCCGCTGCCCCTGGTGCTCCAACCCGGAGTGCTTCGCCGCGGACACCCGCACAACCGAGCGGAGCGTGACCGATCTTTGCGATGAGATTCTGCGTTCGCGCCCGATGTTCTTCTCCGGCGGCGGTGTCACCTTCACCGGTGGAGAGCCAACCCTGCAGTTTGAGGCACTGCGGGAACTGCTTGTCTTATTAAAGGAAGAAAATGTACACACTGCAATGGAATGCAACGCTTCGCACCGGCGGCTTCCCGAGCTGTTTCCGTATGTCGACTTCCTGATGACCGACCTCAAGCACCCCGACAGCGAAACGCACCGCCGGGTTGTCGGCGTTGGCAACGAAGTAACGCTTGCAAACATCCGGGCGGCAGCCACGACCCGGCAGCTGGCGCTGCGCATTCCGCTGATCAACGGCTTCAACACCGATGACGAGGCGGTTGAAGGGTTCCTCCGCATTCTCTCCCCGCTGGAGCGCAATCCTGCATTCACCGTTGAGCTGCTCCCCTATCACGAATACGGGCGCGTGAAATGGGAACAGCACCACATGGAATACACCGTGAAAAACGGCTTTGTCCCGCCCGAGCGGCTGGCAGAAATCCGGGAACGGTTTCATTCGGCGGGCATTCCGCTGATTCATACATAAAAAATCTCCACTATATTCTATGAAAGAGGTACAAGCATGAGTACACCGAAACAAACAATCGAACTGGCAAAAGCGCTCTTCCGCGAAGAACGCGCCATCAACAAACTGACCGGCTGGTTCCGCATCCGCGAGACGGCTGCCCGCAACGAGGGCAAATACGCCGACCTTTCGGAGGAACGCCGCACCGCACGCCTACTCTCGGATGAGCTTGCCGAACTGCCGTTGTCGATCTCGGACAATGCAGTCTTTGCCGGAACCCAGCGCGATGCATTCGCCCGCACCTACGCGCTGATCAACCCCTCCTTCCGCGTGGAAACCTTCAACGGCTACTGCGACGCAACAGCGGTCTACGGCGACATTGACCCCGATGAGGAATTTCCCCGCGAGCGCATTGAAGCCCTGCGGCAGTACACGCTGAAAACGCCCTATGTCACCCAGCTGACCAAGATGTACAGGGCAGCCGAGGACTGGACCGGCGAGGTCATCTACTTTGTCGAGCAGGTCACGGGGCATCTGATTCCCGAGTTCGGCACGGCGCTTCAGTTCGGTACGTATGAACTGAAGCGGGTGGCGCTGGAACGCGCAAAAGCGGAGCCGGACGCCGAAAAGGCAGACAACCTGCTGGCATTTGCCGATGCACTGGACGCGGTAGAACTGCTGGCAAACCGCTATCGCGCGATTGCGGAGGAAAAGAAAAAAGCCGCCGAAGCGGCTGGTGACAGCGAAAAAGTCGCGCGCTTTGACCGCCTGGCACAGGCGCTCGGACGGGTCCCAATGTACGGTGCACGGAATCTGTTTGAAGCGATTCAGAGTTTCATGCTCCTGTGGGAGGTTATGTGTGCCGAGCAGGCGCCGAACCCCTATGCTTTCTCGGTCGGCAATGCGGACCGCATCTTCGAGCCTTACCGCCACGGCATGACGCGCGACGAAGCGGCTGCGCTGTTCTGCCACTTCCTGGTCTTCTTCAACGTTGCCGACCGCAGCTGGGCAATCTCGCAGAATCTGATTGTCGGCGGGCGCGACTACAACGGCACCGACCTGACCAATCCCTCCTCCTATGCCCTGCTGGATGCGTATTTTGAAATGAACCTCCCGCAGCCGATTCTGTCGGTCCGTCTGCATAAGAACACGCCCGACCGGCTCTATGCGGAGCTTGGCAGATTCTTCTTCTCCCCCGGCGTGCTGACCCCCTCGCTGTTCAACGACGATTCGCTCTATCCGATTCTGGAAGGCAAGGGTGTGGAACGCGATGACATCGAGGACTACAGCGTTGCCGGCTGCCAGGAGCCGCTGATTCGCGGTAAGGACAACGCCAACACCACCAACAGCTGGCTGAACCTGGGCAAAATTCTGGAACTGACCCTGACCGGCGGTGTTTCGACCCTGACCGGAAAGAAGCTCTGCGACTTCCCTGCCATCCCCGCTGCCGAACTGCTCCCCCGCCTGCGCGAGGTCTTCTATCAGAACGTGCAGGAATCGATTGACCGCATGGTGGAATCCGCAAACGGCGCATCGCGTGCGCTTTCCAACCTCCGCGTGCCCTTCCTCTCCTGCTTCATGGGTGGTCTGGATTACGGCTACGACACGCGTGACACTGAGCATCAGGGCACGAAATACAACGGCTCCGGCTGCCTGATTCACGGGCTTTCGGTGGTTGCCGACTCCTTCCTGGCGGTCGATTCGCTCCTGCGTGACCGTCCCGAAGATGCCGACCGGCTGATTACCGCGCTGAAGACCAACTTTGCCGACGATCCCGAGCTGCGCGAATACCTGCTCTCCTGCCCGAAGTTCGGCAACAACCTGCCCGAGGTCGACCGCGAAGCAGCCGACATTGCAAACCGCGTCTCGGATATGGTCAACCATGCCAAAAACTATCTCGGCAACACCTTCCGTGCCGACTGGTCCAGCCCGACCACGCATCTGACCTACGGCTATTGGGTCGGCGCGCTCCCGTCCGGACGTTTGGCGCGCGACATGCTCAACTACGGCGTTGACCCGCTCTACGGTGCTGCCGAAAGCGGGCTCGGCATGCGCATGCTCTCCAACATGGAGCTGCCCTTCTGCAAGATGTGCGGCGGCTATGCCTCCCACCTCGGCATTGACCCCAAGTATTTCACCGCCGACAGCCTGGAGGGCAAGGGGCTGCAGTTCAAGGAACGCGTCATCGAGCCGCTGTTCTTCAACCCTGCCGCAAAAGGCATCCAGCCCTTCTACCTCTATGTCAACGTCACAACGCCCGAGATTCTGCGCAAGCTGCTGAAGGACCCGAAGAAATATGCGAAGCTGAAGAAGGACCCGGCTGCCGAGTTGAGCCTGTCTGTCCTCATCTCCCTTTTCGAATTGCAACAGCTCACGGGTGATTCTTATTACGATATCGCTAAGGGCGAACGCCTCTATTTTGCCGGCCTGAAAGAGATGCACCCGGAGAAGGCTTTCGCTTCGGACGCCAACTTTACGATGCGTGTGAGCTACGGTTCCATTGGCGGCTACCGTCCGTACGATGCTGCCTGGTATGATTACTATACGACCCAGAAGGGGATCTTCGAAAAGGAAAACCCCGAAAGCGACGAGTTCTGGGTGCAACCCGAAATCCTCAACTTGATCCGTAGCAAGGACTTCGGCCAGTATGCCAACAAGGACGGCGAATTGCAGCTTTGCTTCCTCTCGAACAACGACATCACAGGCGGTAACTCCGGCAGCCCGGTGTTCGACAAGAACGCCCGCCTGATCGGCCTCGCCTTCGACGGCAACTGGGAAGCGATGAGCGGCGACATCGCCTTCGAACCGGATTTGCAGCGCACGATCAGCGTGGACATCCGCTATGTGCTCTACATGATCGACAAGTGGGGGAAATGCCCGCGGTTGATTGAGGAATTAAAATTGGTGAAATAATAGTGGGGGCGGATTCCTTTTGGCTTGATCAGAAAGCGACCAAAGGAAGTTTACCTGAATATATTATATTAAAAAAGTGCCGGGAAGGATGGAGTGAAACCTCCTTTCCGGCACTCTGTTTGTATGACAAGTGTGCTTTTTCTGTTTAATCAATCTTGCAGACATCCACATCACAATTCAGCAATAAGAACGGCAGCAGCCATTTCATATAAATGTTTTGCAAAACCAACCATCATACTATCATATCCGTTCGTATATTGGTTTAAACCAATATGTTATGGCATGATAGTTGCCATTTTGAACTATCATTCATCTGTCATAACCATCATGGTAAAAAACGATAACTTCTTGTGTGTCAATTGTACGATAAAAACAGGGACCGTTCGGGAACAGGTGCGAAACCTGTTAAAACGGCTTCTTTTTTCATCAAGACAGGCTTTTCTTTTGTCAAAAACAGCTTGCAAAGCCGCTTGAGACCCGGGTGTACCCATCATGGAGACCCGGGTGCGGGAGAGGTGCAGACCCGGGTCTGCGCGAAGCCGTTCCGGGAATGCAGAGAAGTTTATCCGCTATACCAGGGGCACTTTTATGCCCAGTTTTTGCATCTTATCCAGCGAAAAGAGGCATTTTTATGACAAAAACGCCCCCGTTTTGTCAATGGCTATTCTGCTTATGTAAACATAAACAGTGCATTATCATCCATATAAATAAACATTCAAGTAAAAAGCATGATGGTAGGATGGAACCTTCCGGCACGATTACTCTGAATTTTTTATTTTCACAACCATATATTTGAAAAAAATTTACATACTTTTGTGAAGCCATTTCAATATTATAATATTCTATAGCCATGAATACAAAATTTTTACTGTCTTCCGATAATAACAACCGCAATGAACTTCTGAAAAAGAAGATCATCCATTACTATATTGCCAATGGCGATGCGACCATTGCCGATCTGGGCCGTGAAATGGACCTGAGTATTCCGACCGTCACCAAACTGGTCGCCGAGCTTCAGGACGACGGCTATATCCTGGACTTCGGAAAGCAGGAAACCAACGGAGGACGCAAACCGAACATCTATGGCCTCAATCCGGCATCCGGATATTTCGTGGGAGTCGATATGCTGAAAGACAAGTTGAATATTGCAGCGATCGACTTCAAAGGCGACAAAGTACAACTCGAAGAAAATATCCCATACCAACTTGAAAATACACCAGCCTCGCTGGAGCAATTCTGCAAGATTATTGACGATTTCATCGTTTCATTGCCTGTCGAACGGAATAAGATATTAGCGATTGGAGTCAATATCACCGGCCGCGTGAACCCAGCATCGGGCTATAGTTACAGCATTTTCTATTTCGAAGAGAAACCCCTCGCTCAGATTCTTGAAGAACGGTTGCAGACGAAAGTTTTCATTGAAAACGACAGCCGGGCCATGACCTACGGCGAATATATGAAAGGAGTCGTACAGGGAGAAAAGAACATTCTGTTCGTCAATATGGCGTGGGGACTAGGTCTAGGTATCATCATCGACGGCAATTTATACTACGGGAAATCCGGCTTCTCCGGGGAGTTTGGACATTTTTGCATGTTCGAAAACGAAGTGCTATGCCATTGCGGCAAGAAAGGCTGTCTCGAAACAGAGGCTTCCGGATCGGCTTTCCACCGTATCCTGATAGAACGTTACCGGGAAGGCAGCAACACCATACTCGCCGGGAAACTGGACAGCGGAGAGGAAATCTCGCTCGGCGACCTGCTCGAAGCAGTGCGGAAAGAGGATGTACTTTGCATCGACATCCTCGAAAAAATGGGCGTAAATTTAGGAAAAGGTATTGCCGGACTGATGAATATTTTCAATCCGGAACTGGTCATTCTGGGCGGAACGCTTTCACTAGCAGGTGAGTATATCAGCCTGCCGGTCAAAAGTGCTATCCGTAAATATTCGCTCAACCTGGTCAACCAAGACACGGAAATCAAAATATCCAAATTAGGAGAAAGAGCAGGCGCATTCGGAGCATGTCTCTTATCAAGAAGTAAGCTACTCGGTATGATACATTATTAATAAAACATTCTTTTCTTTAGACCATTATCTATAATAATATTTTAATCAAGGCTATATTATTAAAATATTTTATTTACATTTGCCGGGTATTTAAAAAAATACCAGACAATAAAACACATTAAATCGCTCAGATAATGGAAAAGATTAAAGGCTTAATTGATGCACCTTTCACACCGTTCTACGAAAACGGAGAAGTAAATTACGAACCGATAGAAGCATACGCCAAGCTTCTGGTTAAAAACGGTTTAAAGGGAGTGTTTATCAACGGATCTTCGGGAGAGGGCTATATGCTGACCGACGAAGAGCGCATGAAACTGGCTGAAAGATGGGTAGAAGTGGCGCCTTCCGGATTCAAGGTCATCGTACACGTAGGCAGCACCTGCGTAAAAGCGAGCCATAAGCTGGCTGCTCATGCCCAAAAGATCGGAGCCTGGGGAATCGGAGCCATGGCCTCTCCTTTCCCGAAAGTGAATCGGATAGAAGAACTGGTGAAATACTGCGAAGAAATCGCTTCCGGAGCACCTGAACTTCCTTTCTATTACTATCACATC
>USMO01000019.1 GCA_900555785.1 uncultured Eubacteriales bacterium
CTTGCGCGCCGCCAGCGTGGGGAGCTCCAGCCGGTAATCGTTCCAGCCGTTCCGCGTGATGGGCAGCAGCGCGCTGTAGCCGCTCTCGCCGCCCGCCTCCGCGTCGCTTTCAAACCGGATGGCAAAGCTGCCGCCCTCGCCCTGCACGGCAAACGCCGAAAAGGTCAGATACCGATACGCGGACAGGTCGCTTTCCTCCAGCGGAATCCGCACCTCGGCGTGCTTGGCAAACTGCCATGCCGCCGTCAGGTGCGCGCTCTTTTTGTGTCCCAGGTCAGGCTTCATGCCGCAGGCTTCAATCCAGTCGTAGCCGTTCATGTCGAGGAAGCAGACCGCCTCGCCGTATTCCGGCTGTTCCATGCAGCTTTTCAGATTCTTTTTCATACGGTTTCATTCCTTTCTGTATCAGGTACCGAGCAGGTCGGTCAGGTAAGTCACGATCACGTCTGCCTCGTGCGTATAGCCCTCCGAGGTCAGGTGGGCAGCGTCTGCCCGGTCATCGGTCAGGTCGACCGACAGGAAATTCGGAATCAGATAAATGCCGTCGCTCTCCTTGCCGCCAACGGCATCGGTCAGGTGTCCGAAATAAGCGCCGGACAGCCGCCATTTCACATCGTCGGCATACGCCGCGTCACCGGGACGCCGCGTGTATTCGGTCAGAATCAGCACCCGAATCGTCGGGTCGAAATCGTGAATCGACTTCGCCATTTCAGCCAGCCGGTTTGCCGATGCAACCGAATACTGATCGTTCGTCCCAAGGTTCAGGATTACGAAATCCGGGCGGCAGGCAGGATTCTTTTCGATATAATACGAGAAATCAAAGCCGCTGCCGTTCCAGAACGGGTTTGCGCCGTCCTTGGAGACCGTAAAGTCCGCAGTTGTCCAGCCTCCCATGCCCTCGCATTTGATGTTGTCCGCATTGGTCCGGGTCCCAACCCATTCCACGCCGGGCAGCAGATCTGCCAGCGCCTTCGGCAGGCTTGCAGGAGTCCCCGTGGGGTTGACCCGGCTGTCTCCGATGATCAGACCGGTCTTTCCGGCCACGGTCTTGGGCTTGCCGACCTTCACCGTCAGCTCGCGGCGATCCAGCTCCAGCCTGCCGACCGTCTGCGGGCGGTAGACCGTCACGTTCAGCCGGTAGGTCCCGGAGGAGGCAGCCGTCAGGGTATAAATGCCGTTCTCCTCGGTCACCGTCAGCCCGTCGCTGCCGGTCATTTCCAACATGCAGCCTGCGTCTGCCCAGGGGATGATCTCGCCCCGCACCAGGCGCATGGCTTTTCCGGCGGTCAGTGTCAGTTTCACCGGCAGGTTCATGCCCTCGGCGCCGGTCACTGTTGCGTGCTTTTCTTCAAAATATTTGCGCTTGGCAAATGAAACCTGCCCGTCCGGCAGCAGGAATTTCAGAAACACGTCCCCGTCAACCGTCCCTTTGCCGATGCAAAGCAGCTCCGGGGGCTGTGCGCCCTGCGACACCGAACCGACAACCGCGCCGTTGGTGATGTCCGGCTTGTCGCGCAGGTTCAGCCCGAGCGCCTCCCAGTTCATCACCGCCATCTCAAAGCAGGGGCGCATGCCGTAGGCTTCAACGGTATCCGAAAGGTACCCGTCCTCTGCCAGCTCCCCGGCGTCCAGCTTCGTGCCGTCGCTCATCGTCACCGCAAGCCTGCCCTCGCTTGTCCGATAGCAGTCGGTCACCGTGAGCGCTTTTCCGTCGCTGCCGGTCATGCTGCCGGTCTGCAGTCCGCGCAGCCAGTCCACGCGGGTTCCGGTGTAGCCGCTGGCAACCGCCTTGTCGTAGTCGCTGGCCTTTGCCGGAGCCGTGTAGCCGCCGACATACCCGGCATCAATCGTTTCGCCGTTCGAAAGCGTCACAATCAGGTTGCCCTTTTCGTTCACGCGCACGCTTTTGATGCTGATGCCGTCTTTCCCGTTCTTGCCGTTCTTGCCGTCCGCGCCGTCGCGCCCGTTTCTGCCGTCTTCTCCGTCGCGTCCGTCCGCGCCGTCCTTACCGTCTTTGCCGTCCTCCCCGAACGCCAGGGAGAGCAGCCATTCCTGCTCGCTCCCGACAAAGCCGTTGTCCACGGCAACCTCGTAAGCGCTCTTGCCGCCGCTGCCGCCCAGGGACGCCAGCCAGTCGGTCAGGCTGCCGGTAAAGCCGTTCTCAACGGCAAGTTCGTAGGCGCTTTTGCCCTCCTTGCCGTCCATTCCCTTCACAATCCAGACCCCGCCCATCGCGAGGTTCAGCGTCAGCGCAACCAGAATCAGCACGCCGACCGACAAAATGGCAATCAGAAGCCCCGTATTGTTTTTTTTCATGCTTTCTTTCCACCAATTGCCGCAACGAACCGCAGGAAGGCTGCTCTGCCTTCTCCGGTGCATTTGTAAACGCCGGCATCCTCCAGCACGCCCTCAAAGGTGCGCCCAATCTCGCGGTGCAGGATCTCCGTCGCATTCTCTTTTCCGAAATCGTACTGTCCCGCAAAGCGCCGGACCCACTCTGCGTGCTTGGCAACGCGCTCGTCCCCGGCGGGGTCCTTCCCCTCGGAGAGCAACCCTGCCAGAATCTCCATCTCCTGCTTGAGCCGTGCGGGCAGGACCGCCAGCCCCATGACCTCAATCAGACCGATGTTTTCCTTCTTGATGTTATGCTTGTCCGCATGCGGATGGTACAGCCCCAGCGGATGCTCCGGCGTGGTGAGGTTGTTGCGCAGCACGAGGTCCAGCTCAAAATCCGTCCCGCGCCGGCGCGCAATCGGCGTAATCGTGTTGTGCGGTTCGCCGTCTGTTTCCGCAAGAATCATGGCATCGGGGTCGCTGTAGCCTCTCCATGCGGTCAGAATCCGGTCTGCCAAATCCACCAGTTTCGCCTTGTCCTTCCCACGCAGACGGATGACCGACATGGGCCAATGCACGATGCCCGCCGCAATATCCGGGTAGTCCGCAAACGTCAGCGGAATCTCGACCGCCGCGCGCTCCATTGCAAAGGTGTAGTGCCCGCCCTGCATGTGGTCATGGGTCAGAATCGAGCCGCCGACAATCGGCAGGTCGGCATTGGACCCGAGGAAGTAATGCGGCAGCCAGCTGATGAAATCCAGCTGCTTGACGAAGGTCCCGCGGTCGATTTTCATCGGCGTATGCTCGCCCGACAGCACGATGCAATGCTCGTTGTAGTAAACATAGGGCGAATACTGCAGATACCAGCGCTTGCCGTCCAGCGTCAGCGGAATCAGGCGGTGCGATGCCCGTGCGGCCTGCGTCAGGCTGCCCGCAAAGCCCTCATTTTCCCGGCAGAGCGCGCATTTGGGGTAGCCGCTCTGCTTCTGGAGCTTTGCCGCCGCAATCGCCTTGGGGTCCTTCTCCGGCTTGGAGAGGTTGACCGTAATATCCAGCGTGCCGTATTTCCCGTCGTAGGTCCACTTGAGGTCGCGCTTAACGCGATAGGTGCGGATGTAATCCGATGCGCAGGCAAGATGGTAGTAGTAATCGGTTGCCGCCTCCGGCGACTCCTGATACCGGCTGTTAAATTCGTCAATGACCTTGCTGGGCAGCGGGGTCAGCAGACCCATCAGCTCGGTGTCAAACAGGTCCCGTCCGGTCACGCCGTTGTCGGGGATGATTCCGTTCTCCACGGCGTAGTCGCACAGCCCACCCAGAATCTCCTCCAGCGGACGCTTCACCGGTTCCTCGTTCCCTTCCGGCGCGCTGACGTGCAGCTTTTCCATCAGTCGGTTCTCAAAATATACCCGGTCCCGCGCATCGGCAAGACCGTTTTCCTCTGCATAGGCAATCAGATCCGCAATTGCCTGATAAATCGTTCTTTCCATTCCCGTCTCCTGTCCCATCTTTTGGGGGTAAATGATAGTTCTACATCATACATTATAGCATGTTTTTCCCCTTTTGTAAATGCCTTTTCCGAACTTTTTTTAGATTTTGGAAAGGGAAAGGTCGTGAGGCGCTGCCTCACACTCCGCTTAGAAACTTCTTCAAAGAAGTTTCTAAGGACTTCAAGAAGTTTCGCAAAAAGGGCATGTACGCGCGGGCTTTGCGTACATGCCCTTTTTGCGAAAGTTTTTGAGGGGTCTTGGGGAACTTTTTTCAAAAAGTTCCCCAAGCGGAGTGTGAGGCAGCGCCTCACGACCTTCCCCCTCACAAAAGCCTTGACTTTTGCGGGAAAGTGTGCTATACTAAGCGTGTTTTTCTACAAACCCTTCCGGAGGACATTTTTGTGGGCATCCAAACTGTATTTCTCAACGTTGCCATCATGCTGTTTTACATGGCGTGCGGGTTTGTGCTGGTCAAGACCGGCAAGGCGCACCCGGACCATGCGCGGTCCTTTTCGGGGCTGCTGCTCTATGTCTGCTCCCCGTGCCTGATTCTCTCATCGTTCCAGTCGATGGAGTATTCCCTTTTGAATTTCGGCAAGGCGGCGCAGTTCTTCGGGGTCAGCCTCGCAACCCAGCTGCTCTTTATGGGGATCCTGTATCTGATCCTGCACCGTCGCTACGGCGTGTCGAAATACCGCATCCTGACGGTTGGTGCCGTGCTTGGAAACGTCGGCTTTTTCGGTCTTCCGCTCGTCACCGGGCTGTTCCCCGACCAGCCGATTGTTGCCTGCTATTCGACCATGTACATCACCAGCATGAACTTTCTGGTCTTCACGCTCGGCGTCTTTTTCATCACGCAGAAAAAACAGTACGTCTCCCTGAAATCCGCAATCCTCAACCCCACCACCCTCGCGGTCGCCGTTGCAATCCCGCTTTACCTGCTGCAAATCCGCTTTCCGGCGCCGATGGCTGACACCGTTTCGCTGCTCGGCAAAATGTCCACACCCCTGTGCATGGTCATCCTTGGAAAGCGGCTTGCCTCCATGCGGCTCAAAACCGTTTTCACGCAGCCGTTTGCCTACGCCGTCTGCACCCTGAAGCTGATCGTCTACCCGCTGTTCGCCTACCTGTGCGTCCGGTTTCTCCCCTGCTTCGACGACACCTTCAAAATCAGCCTCTACGTGCTCAGCGCCGCGCCGTCCGGGGCGATTATCCTCTCGCTGGCAGAACTGCACAGCTGCGAGCAGAAGCTGAGCGCCAATGTCGTGCTTCTGACCACCCTGTGCAGCCTGATGACCCTGCCGCTGATGCTGTTGCTGGTCACATAAAAAAAGAAAAATGCCGCAAAAGACTTGACAGTTTTCAGAAAACGTGGTATCCTAACGTTGCAAGGATGCGTTGACCGATTGGTCAACGCCCTCCCGGTTATGAAATAACCGTCCCGAAACTGATTGAGGGGGTTAGAGGGCGGTTATTTCTTTTTGTTGCCGTAATAGCCTAAACCCTGAATACCAATCCGACAGCCGAAAAAAGAACCTCTGAAAAATTCGCACCAAGCGAAAAAAATTCAGAGGTTCTTTTTCGTTTTTCAGTTCTGCTTTACACCGAATTTCTGCCCGTAGTCCGCAATCGCCTGGCGAACGATCTCCTCTGCTTCATGGGGGCCGAACAGGCTCTTGACGTCGGTCTGCTTGTTCTCCAGCTGCTTGTAGACCGAGAAGAAATGCAGGATTTCGTCAAAAATGTGCGGCGGCAGGTCGTCAATGGAGTGGATGTTCAGATAGGTCGGATCCGAGAACGGCACCGCAATGATCTTGTCATCCATTTTGCCGCTGTCAATCATCCGCATCACGCCGATCGGATAAACCCGGATCAGCGTCATCGGGTAAATCGGCTCGGAACACAGCACCAGCACATCCAACGGATCCTCATCGTCTCCATGCGTGCGCGGAATGAAGCCGTAGTTTGCCGGGTAGTGCGTAGAGGTATACAGAATCCGGTCCAGCCGCAGCAGCCCGGTGTATTTGTCCAACTCGTACTTGCACTTGCTCCCCTTCGGGATTTCGATAACAGCGGTGAAGTCCTTCGGGGTAATCTGCGCGGGGTCCATGTCATGCCAGATGTTCATAAAAATCTCCTTTTCTCAATAAAGGCGACCGGATAGACCGATCGCCTGCTGGTTCTTACTTTTTGCCGCCTGCCGTTTTTTTGCTTTCGCCTTCGGCATAGGCATAATATTCACCGTAATACTTCTTCTGCGAGCCGTGTCCCTTTTTCTTGTTGGTCTGGTTCAGGACCGCGCCCAGAATCCGGCAGCCGCTCTTGCGGAGCTGCTCGGTCACGCGCTGTGCAACGCGATACTTGACCGAACCGGAATCGATAACCATAATTGCGCCGTCGCATACCGCAGCCATCACCGTTGCGTCGATGACCAGTCCCAGCGGGGGCGCATCCACAATGATGTAATCGTAGCGTTCGCGGTTGATCTGCATCAGCTCGCGGAACGCCTCGTTTCCGACCAGTTCGCTCGGGTTCGGCGGGAAGGGTCCCGAGAAAATGATGTTGAAATTCGGCACCTGTGTTGCATAAGTAACCTCGTCCAGGTCTGCCTGTCCCGACAGATACTGGCTCAGCCCGGACAGTCCGTGCTCCTTGGTATACCGGGTGGCAAAAACCGATTTCCGCAGATCCGCATCAATCAGAAGGACCTTTTTTCTAGCCTCAGCCAAGCTCAGCGCCACTTCAAACGAGACGGTGCTTTTGCCCTCGTGCGCCACGCAACTGGTGATCAGAATGGTTTTGACATCCCGTCCGCTGAACAGAATATTGGTACGCAGGGTATTGAATGCCTCGCGGGTGTAGTAATTCTTTTTTTCATCCAGCAGCAGTTCAATGGTCCTCATCACCGGTCTCCTTTCGCAGCGGTCGTTTCAGTGATATATTTCTTTCCCTTATGGTCGTGCCGGTAAGGAATCTGCCCCAGTATATTCAGCCCGAGGTATTTCTCAATATCTTCTGCCGTGTTGATCTTATCGTCCAGGACATACAGGAAGAAGAACACCAGATACAGCACCAGGCAAACCGCAAGCGCAATCAGCAGAATCTTGGTCAGCGAAATCGGGTTTGCCAACTCCACATAGCTGTCCGGCTGCGACGGATCCACCTTGTTGACGTACTGCGAATATTCCTCCTGCAGCAGGTCCCAGTTGAAATACTGCACGCTGTTCTGCGCCAGGGAGTTGACCAGATCAACCGCGTCCTGCTTGTCCTTTGCCGTCACCGAAAGCTCAATCAGACGCGAGCCGTCCTTGTTGGTGATGTTGATCATCTTGATAAATTCCTTGTTCGGCAGAGCCTCAGGAGAGATGCCCAGGTCGCTTCGAACCAGGTCCAGCACATTGCCCATCGTCACGGTTTCCATAAAGTCATTGACAAGCGCGTTGGAAATTGACACCTGCGCCGCCTGCATGGTCCCGGAGGTCCGAATGATGTATACCGTTGCGCGTGCCGTGTACTTGTTGACATGCGTTTTCTTCAGCACACCGTACAGTCCGCCGCAAACGACCACGCCCACCAGCAGAAGAATCCACCACACGCGCGCGAAAACAACGAGCAGGTCCTTCAGGTCGATTTCTTCTTTCTGATCCTTTTTCTCTTCCATGAATCCTTTTTCCTTTCTTTTTCCGATCCGATTTCCGAATCCGCTTCCCTGCCCTACAGCGACTCGTCCCGCACCACACGCCACGCGTTTTCCCACGTCAGGGCTTGCACCGTTTCCGGCTTGCACCATTTGGTGAGATACGGCATGCAGACCGAAATCTGCGGCGGTCTTGTGGTCAGGTTGTGTCCGTCTGAGGAAACGATATGGACCAAGCCGCCCTTGACGAGCTTTTTCCATTGAGATTTCGCGGTCCTGCCCCATCCGCCGACAGCCGATGACGCATTGACCTGTACAATGCCGCCCTCCGCGACAAAGGCTTCGACCCATTTGAGGTTTCCGACCAAAGCCGGATAACGCTCCGCATGTGCCAGCACCGGGCTGTAGCCCTCGCCGCGCAGGCGGTTGATTGCGCTCCGAATCTCAAAAAAGCTGACGTTCTCCGGAAAGTCGACCAACAGGTACCGGCTTCCGGCAAGCGTGCGGCATCTGCCGCTCCGCAGGGCATCCGTGCAGGCTTCAAAATAGCCCAGCTCGTGACCGAGGAACAGCTTCAGATCCGGATATGTTTGCGACGCGTATGCGGTCAGCACCTCAAACGCGTCCTGCGAACTTTGATACGTATCCCCGAACAGATAGGGCGAGAAATGCGGCGTCAGGCACATTGCCCGCGTGCCGTCGGCATACGCCATATCCAGCATCGCGCACATCTCGTCCCGGGTCTTCGCACCGTCATCCACGCCAAACAGCAAATGCGAATGCAGGTCAAAAAACGGGGTCAAAGCGATAAACCCTCCAGTCCTTCAAAATCCCTGTATAGTATAGCATATTTCTGCTGATTTTTCTACTGTAATCTCCGAATGTTCACATACTTTTAACATTCAAAAGAACATTCGAATCAAATAATAGATCACGCCCCAAACGCCGCCCGCCAGCGTGCCATAGAGCAGGACCGGACCGGCAACAGTAAAAATTTTTGCGCCCACGCCCAGGACCAGCCCCTCGGCATGGCTGTCGATTGCCGGCGAAACAACGGCGTTGGCAAAGCCCGTAATCGGAACCAGCGTTCCGGCGCCGGCAAATTTTGCAATCCGGTCGAACACCCCAATGCCGCTGAGCAGCGCCGCAATCAGAATCAGCGTCACAGAGGTCATGGTCGCGCTGTCGGCCGGGTTCAGGTGCGCGCAGGTGCTCCAAAACGTCCGCAGCAGCTGCCCCAGCACGCAAATCATGCCGCCCACCAGAAAGGCGCGCAGGCAGTTTTTGAAGATCGGCGAATGCGGCGCGTGCGCATCGGCAAAACGCCGGTAGGTCTTGCGGTCCATCGATTGATGATTCATGGCAACCCCTCCTTTTTGGGGTAGTTTGCCTGTTCCCGCCGCCTTTCATGCGCCCGGCAGAAGAAATTCCCGCAAACCGCTTGATTTTTTCGGTCAAACAAAGTATAATAAAAAGGAACCGACACCCACAAAGGAGATACCGATATGACATGGGAAGAAATTGGGGCTCGTACCCGAAAAGCGACCGGCAGCGCTGCGGAAAAACTGGGCAGCATGGCGGACCTTGCCGTGCTGAAGCTGCAGCTGCGGACCGAAAAAATGCGTCTGCGCTCGGCATATGAGGATTTCGGTGAGATTGCCTACCTCAGCTTTACCTCCGAAGACGAGGACGGCGCCGCCGCGCTGGCAGAATATATCAAAGCCATTACGTTGATAAAAGAGCAGATTTCCACCCTTGAGAAGCAAATCCGCGCCTTCAATCAGCCCGCCGCAGAGAGCAAGGCGGTACAAAAAAAGCCCCCGCAGGGGGAGTGAGGCGGGTAGGGCTTGCTCTGGGGTGACGGGGTGGGCTAAGGGTTGCATGATTCGTATACTGTTTGCCCGTCTTAGATCGTGAATGGCTGACTTCACTGCCTCTGTCCTTCGGAGATCCCGCCTGCCGGCGCCCCTCCGGGGTTCGACTGCGCGGGATCTCCGATATTCAGAGGCAGATCAGCCAATCACAATCCTACTTCACCTTCTTAAAATTCCCCACAATCCCGTCCACGGTCGAAATATAAGCAAACGTATCATCGTATTTGCGGATAATGCGCTCGAAATCGACCACCTGGCGGCGATTGATGACGCAGACCAGCATCGCGCGGTTGGAGTGCGTGTACATACCCTCCGCGCGAATCACCGTGCAGCCGTGCCGCAGCGTGGTAATCAGTTCGCGCGACAGCTGCTCGGGCTGCGTGGTAATAACTTCAAACTTCGCCGCCGCGCGGTTACCTTTGAAGATGGCGTCGCTGGTCCTGCCGTTGACGAAAATGTAGACCGCGCAAAGAATCACCGGCTCGTACTGGAAGCCGTACACAAAGAAGGACCCGAACGCCACAATCGCGTTAATCGTGAAAATAATCCACACCGTGTTGTACTCTGGGCGCGCATGGTGAATAAATTCCCCCACCACGTCGGTCCCGCCGGTCGACCCGCCCATGCGCACCGACATGCTGTACAGGAACCCATTAAACAAGCCCGCCGCAATGGCAGCCAGCAGTCTGCCGCCCGTGTCGGTTGCGGCAAAGATCATGCCGGATTCCGCAATGCCGAGCCGCTCGCTGACCAGCAGTGTTCCGGAAAACACCAGAATGAAGGTCAGCGTCCGGAACGCATAGGAGCGGTTGAGCACAAAGCACGCCACCGCCAGCATCGGGATGTTGATCATCAGCGACAGATACCCCACCTTGAAGTGGAACAGATACTGAATCATCGTCACAATCCCGTTCAGCCCCGCAGGCGCGAAGTTGTTCGGGAACACAAAAATTTCATAAACCAGACCAAACGCAACCGCAAACACACAGATTGCGAGATAGCGGAACACATTCGTGTTCCCGAATTTGCGAATCCAAGACATCTTGTTTTTAACTTCCTTCATAAAAGTGCAAATTGAAGCGCCAACGCTCACAGCAGCGCAACCGACAAAAGCGAACCGGCAGCAGCCGCAAGGCAGACCGCCAAAAGAACCCGAAAGGCAATCCTGGCACCGTGCCGCCGCGCGTTCCAGCCAACCAGCGAGAACACCGAACCAACCGCGCCGCAAATCACCCCGGCAATGCCGAACAGCCCGGTAAACAGCCCGCGGGCACACCCTGCGGCAGCCGCTCCGACGGCATCTCCGAGCGCATCGGACGCAGACCCGGCAGGCTGACCGTCCCCCGGCTGCTCAGCCGTTGACAGATTGACCGAGCAAGCCAGGGCGCATGCCGTCACCGCCAGCACTGCAAACAGGACCGCAAATACCAGACACACCACCTGCAAAGGACGCATCCCGTTCCCTCCCTTCGTCCGGCGCCGTCAGTCCGGCAGCTCGACGTCAACCGCCACGCTCGCCTCGCGTACCGCGTGCATGTGCGCCTTGACCGTGCCGCAATGGTAAGGATCCTTCTGGTAGCGCTCCAGTGCCGCGCGGTCGTCAACCGTCACTTCCAGAATCAGGTCGTAGCTCCGCTCGCTGTGCAGAAAATCCACCCCCGCAAACAGCTCGCGGACCTCGGGGACCCGTCCCTTCATCGTCAGAAGCAGGTCGCGCGCATATGCCGCCTTCTCCGGCGTGCAGTCCTTCAGCTTGAAGCAGACAATGTGCTTGATCATCGGTTTCACCTCTTTAGAATCAGTTTTGTTTTTATTCTCGATTTCCGGGATTCTGCCGGCATTCCAGCCAGCAAAATTCCGTGCCTTCCTATTATAACACACTCTGCGCCGTTTTGCAAGCATTTCCGCAGAGAATATCCGATTTTAGCCGGTCAATCTTACAAAGGAGCATTGGAGGATGTATTGTTTACAAAGCAGATGGAAACTGGAAAGGAACGCGCTCGTTTACTACGGGCTGCGCAACCGGGAGAACCTTTTTCGCAACCGGGTTCGCCTGCGGGGGCGGCAGCGGGAGATTCTGGCGCGCCTTCTGGCAGATCTGAACGAAGCGGAGCAGCACGTGCTGCGTCCGCTGCTGGGCGAGCAGGTTGTGGAGGAGCAGGCGGTGCGCCCGGTTCCGCGCAGCTTTTCCGAAGCGCGCTTCTGCCGGTGCTGCGCGGCAAACGATTTCATGATTCCCGGGCTGGAATTTGACGAAACCGGTCTTTGTCCGCTTTGCCAGACCGCCGACCGCGCCGCCTCGCTCAAAAGCGTTCTGCCCCTGGTGCGCGAAATTCCGCATGCAAAGCAGTCCCGCTTTGACGTTGCGGTGTTTTACACCGGCGGCAAGGATTCCGCGTTCCTGCTCTATCAGCTTGCCAAGGTGCGCGGGCTGCGCGTTCTGGCGCTGACCTGGGAGATTCCCTACCAATCCGGCAATGCCCGGCAGAGCATCGAGAACGCCAAGCGCTGCTTTGACACCGTGGAATTTATCAGCCGTCGCGTCAGCGCAGCGGACCTGCGGCGCTTCTATGAGACGCTGTACCGTCTTGCCGGAAACACCTGCGCCTGCCCGTCGCTGGCGTATCTGCTCTTCTTCCCGGAGCTGGTTGCCAACCGGGTGCCCTATTTCGTTGCCGGAAACGAGCCGGTCCAGATGCTGGGGCTTTACTACAACCACATGGCGCCGCGCCTTGCCTATTCCTTTGCGGACAACCGTCCGCTTGCGCTGCTGTACAACCTCGGGCGGCTGCTGACGCTGCATCCCCCGCTGAAGCGCGGACAGCTGCAAACGCTGGTGACCATGCGCCAGCTGGCGGGCGGGAACCGCATTGCGCGTCTGACGCCCTACCGCAACGAGTTGGTCGGGAACGTTGTCGAGGCAATCCGGTCGGTCCCGGAATTTCTGCCGCCGCTGAAGCGCACGCTGCGTTACGCCTCCCGTACCGGTCAGATTCCCGCCTTTGTTCATCTTGACTTCAACGAACTGTGCGGCGGCAACTACGACTGGAACCGCGTGCGGGACACGCTGACAGCCGAATGCGGCTGGGTCCCACCGGCAGACGGGGAAAAATCGCTGCACACCAGCTGCCGGATCGAGCGCTGCAAGGACTACTCGCAGTTCCGGCGTTTCCGGGATTGCGAGAGCTGCACCATCCCCTTTTCGGCGCTGGAGATTGCGCTGGCGAGCCGGCAGCACTGCCGCCCGCGTGAGGAGCTGATTCGGGAGCTGGAGACCTCGCTCGGGTTCCTTGCAGAGGAGCCGCCGGAATGCGAATGGATGCACCGCTGCCTGCGCGGGGAGCTGTGATGACGCGCGTTGCGGTCTACTGTTTTTCGGGCAGCGGGCACAGCCGGGCGGTTGCCGGGCTGCTGGCGAGCGAGCTGCATGCACCGCTGATCGATCTGCCAACGGCACAGATTCCGGCTGACCCGGACCTCCGGTTGGTTGTTGTCTTCCCGGTCTACTGCCAGCAAGTCCCCGCCCCGGTCCGCACCTTTCTCCGGGCTTTGCGGGCAGGAGTACTGATTCCGGTTGCGGTCTGGGGGTGCGTGTCGCATGGGGACGTTTTGCGCGATGTTCGCCGGATGGCGCGGATTCCGGTCGTTGCCGCTGCGTACATTCCGGCGCCGCACAGTTATCTGCCGCAGACCGAGCAGCTGGTCCCGCCGGACCGTGCCGCGCTGTCGCGTCTGTCCGCTGTCGTTCTGTCTGCCGGGGTACCTGCGGAGGTCCGTCTTCCCCGTGCGTTCCGCAACCCGTTTGCGGGATTTTT
>USMO01000020.1 GCA_900555785.1 uncultured Eubacteriales bacterium
CTTCTCCGAAAGAAGGTTCTAAGCGGGGTTTGGGGCAGCGCCCCAAGGTCTTCCCCCTCCTCATAACACCTTGCTCAAAAATTCCTGCGTCCGGGGGTTCTGGGGGTGATCAAAGAGAGCGGAAGGCGTGCCTTCTTCGGTGATCCTGCCACCGTCCATGAAGAGAACACGGTCGGCAACCTCGCGGGCAAACCCCATCTCGTGCGTCACAATCACCATCGTCATGCCGTCGTGCGCAAGGTCTTTGATCAGATCCAATACCTCGCCAACCATCTCGGGGTCAAGCGCGGAGGTCGGCTCGTCAAAAAGCATTACCTCGGGCTCCATCGCAAGCGCGCGAATGATCGCAATCCGCTGCTTCTGACCGCCGGAAAGCGTGGCAGGGAAGACCGATGCCTTATCCGTAAGCCCAATGCGGGAAAGTAACTCCCGCGCGCGCTGCTCAGCGTCTGCTTTCGACTTTAACCCAAGCTGAACCGGCGCAAAGGTCAGGTTCTGAAGTACGGTCAGATTGTTGAACAGATTGAAATGCTGGAAGACCATGCCCATCTTCTGGCGCGCCGCATCAATGTTGATGCGGTTCGCCTTTTCAATCTCCCGCAGCGCGGAACGGTATGCCTTGCCTTCGCGTGAACGGAGTAGGTCTTCGGCTTTGATCTTTGCAATCGCAGCCTCGTCTCCCATGCCGGATGCCACCAGCTTGCCGTAGGTCTCCGACAGCCGGATGATGTCAAAATGCAAATAGGGGTCGGGCGCGGTCAATAGTTTGCCATCCATCCAGATCTCGCCGAAGGTCGGGGCCTCCAGCTGGTTGACGCAGCGCAGAAGCGTGCTTTTTCCGCTGCCGGAGGGACCGATCAACACAACCTTTTCGCCCTTTTGGACCTCGCAGGAAACGCCCTTGAGGATGTGCAGGCTGCCGAAATCTTTGTATAACCCTTTAACGCTTATCACTTGCCTTCATCCTCTTTTCAATCAGTTTAATGAGAAAGACCATCAGGTAGACCACAATCAGGTAGAACGCGCCGGCAATCAGACCGCTGGCAAGGAAGTTCGGCACCTTGCGGAAGACCGTGTTGGAAGCGGCGTTGAGGTCAAAGGTCAGCGTGCCGACCGTGGCACCGACCATGCTGATGATGGAAGTCTCTTTGAGCAGGGCAATCATCTCGTTGCCAATGGCAGGAATGATGTTTTTCACCGCCTGCGGCAGAATGATGCGCAGCATCGTGCAGCGCCAGGAAAGCCCGAGCGCGCGCCCCGCCTCCATTTGCCCGGGATCAACCGAGGAAATTCCAGCCCGGATGTTTTCGGAAACATAGGCACCGGAGTTGATACCGAAGGTCAGAATGGCGGCGTAGGGCTTGAAGCCGGGAATCGCGAAGACCGCAAAGACCATGATGAACAGCTGGAGCGCCACCGGCGTGCCGCGGAAGACCGTGGTGTAGATGTTGCAGAGAAACGCGGGGATCTTCATATATTTGTTGACCTGCGCCGAGATCTTGACGATGGCAACCGTGAAGCCGAGCACCAGCCCGATTGCCGCCGCAATGAGGGTCAGCAGCAGCGTGTTGCGGAATCCCTCCAGCATGTAGCCCATCAGCTCCCGGCTGCTCAGAATTTTGATGATGTCCTGAAAAAGCATGCAAATAACTCCCTATAATCCCCAAAAAGGAAAAGCGGTATCCGCTTTTCCTTTCGGTATGTTGTGTGTGATTCCCGATTCTTACAGACCCAGGTGCTTGTTGACCAGCGCCTGAATGCCGTCCTTGCCAAGCTCGGCAAGTACTTCATTGATTGCCTTGAGCAGCTCGTCCTGACCCTTGGTTACGCAGATGGCGTAGGTGTCAACCGCTGCCGAATCCGTTTCGCCCTCAGCGCCCTTGTAGTAGAGCGGAGCGCACTTGTAGTCGCTCTTGCCTTCAATCAGCTTCTTGGCGGGCAGCTCGTCGATGATCAGCACATCGCTGTTCAGACCGATGTCCGCAACTGCAGAAGCGAGTTCGCTAAAGCCGACCTTCTTTGCGTTCGAGCCAGCCAGCGTGCCGCCCTCGGCAAGCTCGTCCCCGAGAAACAGGTCAGAGGTGGTGCCGTTCTGGACCGCAATGTTCTTGCCCTTCAGGCTGTCCCAGTAGATGCCAACGGTGCTGTTGTCATTCGTCGTACTCTCCAGCTCGGATGCCTTGTCAGCCTTGTAGACCACATAGAGGGCTGCGGTGTAGTATTCGTTCGAGAAGGCAACCTTTTGCTTGCGTTCGTCGTTGATGGAAATACCGGCCGCGCCGACATTAGTCAGCTTTCCGGCAGAAACCGCGTCAACGATGGAATCGAAGCTGACGTTTTCAAAGACAACCTTTTTGCCCAGCTTCTTTCCGACCAGCTCCATAATGTCAACGTCCACGCCGACGATCTTTCCGTCAGACATGTATTCAAAGGGAGCAAAACCGGCTTCGGTGTAGACCGTCAGGGTCTCTTCTTTCTTGCAGGATGTAAATGCGAGCAGACAGCCCGCTGCCAGGCAGAGCGCCAGGGCAAGGGAAAGCAGTTTTTTCATGATGAAATCCTCCGTGCGTATTTGTTTTTGTGATGCCATTATTATACTGCATAAAGTTTCATTTGTCAAGCTGTTTCATGAATATTTTTTCATTTCGTAGGTTTTGTCAAGGATGAACGGTTAAATTGGAATTTAATTGGTTAATGTCGACAACCAAACCGCGCAGGCACAAACCAAAACCAGCCGCTGCAGGAGTTGCATCGGCTGGTGCTTGGATGAGAAGAAAATGAATATATACAGGAATTATGCATTCGAAGCGTTCCCGCGCAGCGCCTTCATCTTGACGAGCGCTTCGCGGATGTCGCGGCGCTTGACCAGCAGGTAAACGGCAAAGCCAAGCAGGTAGATGCCCTCGCCAGCCCAACCGCCGATGAACCAACTGACGCCGATGAAGAGGGCTGTCATCACGATCTCACACAGGTTATCCTTGAGGACCGACAGCTTCATATGCCGCGCCAGCAGGACCTCGCCGAGGATGCAGCGGATCATCTGATTGAGGACGATGCACATCATGGCAAGCGTCAGATCGCTGGCAACGAAGACCGAAAGCACCATCGTGAGGGTTGCAAACGCAACGCCGATCAGATTGACGCCCAGGGTGGTACGCTCCATGCGGTAAACGTTCAGATAGGTCTGCACCAGGAGCGTTGTCTTTGCTGCGTAGATGCACATCGGGAACAGGATCGCCATATAGCGCATGCCTTCGGCATACTGCGGCAGCCAGGCAGAGAGGATCAGTTCCAGCGGGTAATACAGGACCAGGCAGCCCAGACACGGGACCATCAGCAGATTGCGCAGCACGTTGTAAATGCCGGACAGGCGGTTGCCGTCGGTCTGCCGCAGGGTGGGGTAGAGCACCAGCGCAACAGCGTTGATAAAGGCGAGCACCAGATTGGAAACGCTGAGCGTGAAGGAGATCCTTCCGTAGGTGCTGGCGTCCCATTTGTTCTGAATGCCCCATTGCATGATGCCCGTGACCAGCATGCTGGAGATGTTTGCCAGCATCAGCTTGATTCCGACGCACAGGTTGGTCTTTGCTTCCGGCAGCACCGCGCGCAGCGGCGCAGGTTTGGTGCGCAGCAGATCCCGGCAGTTCCAAATCAGGAGGAAGAGCGGGAGGAGGTCACTCAGAATTGCCGCCATCACGAAATAGCGGAAATCCTGGGTCAGGAACAGCGCAATGCCGACAATGGAAATGCCGTAAAGGACCCGCCCGACCGTGGATGCGATGGCGTATTCCCGGACCCGGTTGGTCGTCTGCAACAGATATTCCAGCGTCCGGCGCGGCAGATAAATCAGATTATGAAGTGCGAGTGCCAGGAAGATGAACTTGTATTCCGGGGAACCGGAAAACAGCATGCCGCCAACGGCAATCAGTAACGTGAGCAAGGTCTGTCCCGCAGTCAGGAGCCAGAATTGCCCGGAATACAGCGGCCGGTTCAGGTCTTCGTACTGTTTGCCGCCGTCGCGCAGAAAGAATCCGTCGCACAGTCCAAAGTGCATGTAGCCGACATAGTTTGCGTAAAAGATATAAATTTGCAGGTAGCCGTATTGGTCGACCGATTCGCCGAGAAATTTCGGGATAATCAGCGTGGACAGCACCGACACGACCAAACTCAGCAGATTGGCGCTCACGGCATACAGAACCTTTCGGACAAAGGCAGCAAAGCCTTTCATGCAAGTAGCCTCCTATTATGGGGAATGGGGATTTCTGCAATCAGAAGCCCCCGTAGTTGAGGTAGATCAAAGCCAGCCACCGGGCGAGGACTGCGAATGCCGAGACATACACGCCGGCGCAGACCCAGAAGGAAAGCGACCGCACACCGGCACCGAGAAAATGCCCGCCTGCCACGCAGCGCCTGCGCAGCTTTGCGGAAAACGATTCGCCTTCGGCAGAAACGGCAGGCTCGTTTGGCAGCCTGTGCCGAATCTCCTGCACGGTTGCCTGTGCAAGCTGACCGAAGAAGATGCAGATCGGGAACACATAAAACTCTGTCGTGCGATACATCCAGTAACTTTGGATTGAAGCAAGGTACATTGCGGCACCCAGCGCGGACATCATCAACAGCATGTCGTAATTCGCAATCTGCTCGCGCAGGCGGGACCGCTTCCGGATTCCGAACAAAACAATCAGGTAATATGGCAGACCCTTGAGAACGACGGCTTTATTCCAGGAGCCGTCTTCTTTTGTGAAATATTCAATGATTTTGCTGGAGATTGACGGCTTGATTGGCTCGACCAGCCGTGCAACCAGCATGGCAATCTGATCAAGAAAGAGGACCGACAGCAACAACAGCCCAATCAGCGTGAAGAGCTGCCACCCCTTCAGATGCCGGCTCTTGCAGAGCAGCAGGAGCGGGTAGGTCGGAATCAGAATCAGCGCCGCATTGTGGAACAGGCAGGCAAGTGCCACGGCTGAGAGACAGATGAGCACGCGCGGCAGTGTGGTCTTCTTCTGTGCAACTGCAAAGAGGATGACCGCAAATGCGCAGGCATAGATCTGCTTGAGCGCTGTGAAGCTGAAGAAGATGATGTCGGTGAGCACGAAGAAGGTCAGTGCATAGCGGTTATGCAGCCCGGTGTAGAAGAACGCCCAGACGCTGACTGCGGTAAAGAAAAAGGTGCTGAAATAGAAAACGGCATAAATGTTACCGCCGAAGAATTTAATAATTGCAAAAATTGCACGAAGCCCAGGTGTTTTAGCACTAGAGGCTCCGGATTCAAAATCGATTGTGTAGGAGGTACGATCATATCCCATTGTCGGCGTTGTCAGCGTGCAGAATACATTATAGAAGGTATAGAGCAGCGCAAAGAGGATAACGCATTCCAGAATGTGCAGGATCTGTTTCCGACGCGGGTGTGACTGCCCGGAAGTATCCTTTTGGGGCGCTCCGACGGTGCAGACGAATGAAACGGAAATCAGGGTGTAGATCAGAAAACTTATTACAGCGATCATGTCAGTTCCTTTCTTATTCGTTTTTGTTCCATTTCCGGTAGAAGACCCATCCGAGCGGCATGCACATCCCGACCAGGAACGGGTGCCCGCTGGATTTTCGGATGCTGCGCGGCTTCATGCCTGCCGCAAAGCCGTAGCAGGCATAGAGAATCGCTTTTTTGACGCGCTGCCGCAGGCAAATGCTGGGGTGCATCTCCACTCGGGAGGTCAGCATGCCGCCCTGCGGATTTCGCAGGCGCATGGCTCTGCCGGATTTCGTCAGCCCGCCGTCCAGATAGGTGCAGAGGTAAATGATCTTTCGGATATAGATTGTATCATACCGCAGCGCGGCGTTGACCCACAGATAGTTTTCTCCAAGGAACCGTTCGCCCGGAAATTCGGGGAAGGGGAATTCCCGCAGCACCTTGGTCCGGATGACCTCGCAGCAGTCTCCGCCAATCCCGCCGTTGATTCGGAACCGGATGTGGTTAGAGCGGGTCACCTCGGCGGGAAATTCCCCAATCGGCTGACCGTTGCTGTTGCCGCGCTGAAAACTCATGCCGCAGATGCCAGAATCACCGGCATAAGGCTCCCAAGTCCGCAGAACGGTCTCTACGGCATCCTCGGTCAGGCGGTCATCGCTGTCTAAAATCAGCGTAAGCGGTGCGGAAATGTGCGGCAGGGCATAGTTGATGGCGGTATGTTTCCCGCCGTTTTCCTTTCGGAAAACCTGCAGGGGAAATGCACGGTCCGGCGCATCCAGAAAACTCTGCAGTACCGCTTCGGTGTCATCGGTCGAGCCGTCATCCACCACCAGCCATTCAAAATCCGTGTCGGTCTGGTGCATCAGGCTCTCAAAGGCATTTTGGAGCAGACTGGCGCGGTTATAGGTCGGCGTCAGAATTGTGAGAGAGGGCTGCTGTATAGACATGCTTCAAAACCTCCTGATAGGATGCGCAGTTGTCCAGTTCGTCCGCGCGGGCAAGGGCATGCTGCCGCTTTTGCGCAAGCAGGTCCGGATTGGTGAGGAGCGCTGCAATCTGGCGGGCACTGTCGGCAGGGACGGTGCAAATGGCGCCGCAATCCGCGCGGACAATGCCGGGCAGACCGCCGACATCCGAGCAGATGACCGGCAGCCCCAGCGCGAGCGCTTCAACCGCCGCCAGACCGAAGCCTTCCCAGCGGGACGGCATGCAGAGCACCTTACACTGCTTCATGGTCGGAAAGGGATTGTCCACAAAACCGGCAAGGCGAACCCGCCCGGTCAGCCCCAGCGTCTGCAGGCGTTCCTCAACAGCCGGGCGCAGTTCACCGTCACCCAGCATCACAGCGGTCGTTTCGGCGGGGAGCATGGACAGGATGTCCAGAAACGCCAGCGGGTCCTTCTGCTCGCTCAGTCTGCCGCAGAAGCAGACATCGTAGGCTTCCGGTACGTCAAACTCCGCAGCTCGGTTCCGGACCCATGCGGTGTCGATCGGATTGCCGATGCAGAACTGCTTGGAGCGGAACCGGTTGCCGAAGATAAATTCATCGAATACGCTGTCGGATACCGTCAGGATCCGGCTGTATTTCCGGCAGGACCACGCATAGGCAATCGAACGCGGACCGGGCTTTTTCAGCCACGGTGGGTTGTTGTGCAGATGCGAAATCACCGGGATGCGGCGGGCGAACGCGGAGCAGGCGATGCTGGCGCGGAAATCGTGCGCATGCAAAAGGTCCGGATGGAACTGTGCAATCACGCGCTCCAATTCATTGTGCGTCAGGTCCGCGATGGGGTAGAAGTCGATTCGGCGTTCCTCCAGCACCTGGCGAATCTGCCCGTCCCGGCTGCAGTATGCCATTTCCACACCCGGCTCCTGCCGGAACAGGTCAATAATCCGGCATGCCACGTTTTCGGCGCCGGAAAAGCGGTCCATATACAGGACATGCAAAATTCTCATGCTTCGCCGCCTTCCTGCGGGATGCCGTAAAGACGGAACATCTCGCGGTTTACTGCCGTTTGGTCATACCGTTGCGCACGCTCCTGCCCGGCTGCCGCAAAGGCTGCCCGTTTTTTGGGGTCTGCACAGAGGGACGCCAGCGCGTTCCGGAATGCCGCTGCATCGCCGGGGGGACAGAGGATTCCGTTCTCTCCGTCCCGAATCAGTTCGCGCGTGCCCCGGTTGGAAGCTGCAACAATCGGCAGCCCGCTTGCCATTGCCTCCATCACGGAGACCGGCAGCCCTTCGCGGAAGGACGGGAAAACCAGAATATCGGCGGTCTTATAGAGCAGGTCCACGTCATTCCGGTAGCCCAGCAGCTGTACGCGGTCTGCCAGCCCCAGCCCGGCTGCCAGCGCCGTCAGGCTGTCACTGAGCGGACCAACCCCGGCGATGAGATAGTAGACCGACGGGTCCTGCAGCTCCGCAATGGCGCGGATTGCCGTTTCGTGATTCTTGTTTTGGTTCAGTTCGCCGACCGACAAAAGGACCGTTGCCGCCTCGGGAATGCCGAGGGAGCGCCGCATTTCCGCGCGGTCGGCTGCGGCATCGCGGAACCGTGCCGTATCGATTCCGACGCCGGGGACGTAAACGACCTGCCCCGCATGCAGCTTTCGCTTGGCGCGCTCGAAATCTTCATGGTTGATGGTGACGAGCACGTCGGTCATGCGGGCACAGAATTTTTCGATGGGGTAGAACAGCAGCCAGTTCTTCTTGGGCGCACCCTTGTAGAAGTGGAACCCGTGCGCGGTGTAGAAGACCCGTGTTCCGGTTTTGCGGACCCCGCGGCAGGCAAGCCGGGTGCAGAGCGCAGCGACCGGCGTGTGACAGTGTACGATGTCGTAATGCTCCTGCTGCACGAGCGCCCGCAGCTGCCGCACGGCTTTGCGGTTGCCGCCCGAGAGCGGGGAGCGGGAGCAGTCGATCTGATGGACGGTGCAGCCGAGCGACCGGAAGTATGCCGAAACCGGGCGCTCTGTCTCGTTTGTCGCAATTTCAACGGTGTGCCCTGCGGCGGTCAGTTCCCGCAGCAGCGAGCGAAAGAAATCCATCGTAGAGCCGACGGTCGTTACATACAGAATCTTCATAGCGTCACCGGATCATAATCTCGTTGTACTTCATCATGAACACATTTTCGCGGTAGTTCCCGATGTTAACCGGGTTGGCATGTCCCGCAAGGTTGTTCAGAATGAGGTCCATATGGTTGCAGCCGCATTCGTAGGCGTGGGGATACCCGCCGCCGAACCGGGGGTTGACTTCCGAAATATAGTAGGCTCCGTCCACCCGGAAAATATCAATGTCGATCTGCCCGCGCCAGCCGCACTCGCGCACGAAGCGCAGAATCAGATCAAACAGCGCAGGGTCCTTGAAGGAGCGGGATTTGTCGGTCTCTCCGGCGCGCATAACCAGCTTTTCCTTGGTGAAAACAGAGACCGGTTCGCCGCTGATGAGGTCGATATAAACGTCTGCCCCAATCTCCTGCCCGTGCAGGTATTCCTGCACCATCAGTTCGCTTTCCCGGTCAAACAGCATGTCCAGCCAGGCACGGTCGGAAACCTTGGTGACCTGCATGCTGGCGCTGCCCCGAATCGGTTTGACGAAAGCCGGAAAGGTGAGCCGTCCCGCTTCGACCTCGCGCAGAAAGGCGTCCTTGTCCGCAAAGCTCTTGGCGCAGCGATAGCCGTGCGCGGTCAGCCAGCGGTACATCTGCATCTTGTCCAGCGCCATTTCGCACAGTGCATAGGAGGAGCCGATCACCGTCACCCCGCGCGCCGCAAAATCTGCCCGGTGCTGCGCAAGCAGCGAAAGTTCCGGGTCGATCAGCGAGAGCACTCCGCTGATCTGTTCCTTTTCGCAGATGTCAAAAATCCGCTCCAGATAGCCGGGGGCAGAGATCGGCGGGACCTGATAGAACCGGTCCGCCTCATAGGCTGCCGGTGCCAATTCACTCATGTCTGTGGCAATGACCCTGCCGGTTTCTCCGACTGCGCGCCGGAAATACTGCACGATCTTGTTTCGCGTGCCAACGCTGAGCAGTAAGATATTCATGAATTGCAATCTCCTTCTTGTTCCGACGGTTCGCGCTGCTTTTCTGCCTGCGCCTTCCGGATTGCCGCAAAGTTTCCCTCAACCGCCCGGGTATCCGACGCGACATCCGCATGCCGGAACACTTTTTGAACTGTCATAAACAGAATTTTCAGATCGGTTCCGAGTGTAATGTGTTTTGTGTATGCAACGTCCAGGGCAAAGCGGTCTTCCCATTTGACCGAATTTCTGCCGTGGACCTGTGCCCAGCCGGTCAATCCGGGTCTGACGTCATGCCGGTGCCGCTCCTCTTCCGTGTACCAGGGGAGGTATTCGACCAGCAGCGGACGGGGACCGACCAGCGCCATATCGCCTACCAGGATGTTGAACAGCTCCGGCAGCTCGTCCAGGGAGGTGGCGCGCAGCAGGCGTCCGTATTTCCCCAGCCGTTCCGCGTCGGGCAGCAGTTCGCCGTTCGGCGCGCGCCGGTTGCTCATGGTGCGGAACTTCACCAGGCGAAAGATCTTCTCTTTTCCGTCCCGTCCCCGTTTACCGGGGCGCTCCTGCACGAAAAACGGGTTTCCCCGCATGGCAACGGCGCCGGCAACGGTCAGAATCAGGAGGAGCGGGGAGAGCACGGCGAGCGCCGTCAGGGAAAGGCAAAAGTCGATTGCCCGTTTTCCCGCGCGCGCGTAAAATCCCGGTTTTTCTGTTTTCATGCTGCAAATCTTCTTTCTGTTTTCTGCGCGTTCCCGTTTGAGTATCGCGCATTTTCCCGTGCCTCATTCACGAACGCCGGTCCGCGCGCGAGGCATCGCCCTACATTATATCATAAAACCCCGTATCTGTCAAGTGGTTTGGCAGTCTCAGCTGTCCGACGCGCTGCCGGGCATGGAAAAAACCGATCTGTCGGGGACAAATCGGTTTTTCATGGCGCACCATGGCGGACTCGAACCGTCGACACCTAGCGTCGGAGGCTAGTGCTCTATCCATCTGAGCTAATGGTGCGTATGCAATTGGTCGAACAGTACTATTATAGCACACTTTCTTCCGGATTGCAAGCGGTTTGCGCAATTTTTTTCTTCTTTTTCCCGAAAAATTCGCTCCGGCATTAGAATATGGACAATTTGTAAATCTTGGAAAAGTTTAAGATAATCTATTGACTGCATAAATGAATCATGATATAATATAATCACAACAAACGGATGGTGTCCGGATCGAAAGGAGAAAAAATCACCATGTTAGCACTTTTTGTTTTCGCCATTCTCGCTCTGATTGTCGGTGTGGTCCTGTTCATGACCCTGAAGGGGAAGAAAGCGGTCCTGCGGGTGCTTCTCCCGGGTTCGCTCTGTCTCCTCGGCGTAGGGTTGGCGGTCTGCTCCTGCATTCGGACGGTCCCGACCGGGGACACCGGCATTGTCACGACCTTTGGACGGGTGGAGGATGTTAACTACGAAGCCGGTGTTCACTTCACGGCGCCCTGGAAGTCGGTTGTCAACATGGACAACCGGACGCAGAAGGAGTCGGTTGACCTGCTCTGCTTCTCCTCCGACATTCAGGAGGTGACGGTTCGCTACACGGTCAACTACCAGATCTCCAAGCAGAACGCGCAGACGATCTACAAGGAGATCGGGCAGAACTACTACGACATTGTGATTGTTCCGATGCTTCAGCAGGGGGTAAAGAGTGAGTTTGCCAAGTACACGGCAGAGGAGCTGCTGAACAACCGGCGGGTACTCTCAGAGGACATCACGCGGAATCTGACCGAAAAGCTGTCCGGTTACAACATTGTTGTGATCGACGCGTCGATTGAAAACCTGGATTTCTCGGATGTATTCACCGAAGCGGTTGAGGCAAAGCAGGTTGCGGAGCAGCGCAGCAAGCAGGCGAAGATTGAGCAGGAGCAGCGCGTGATGGAAGCTGAGGCTGCTGCGAAGCGTGCCGAGATTGAAGCCCGCGCGAATGCTGCTGTTGCCAAAATTGCTGCCGAAGCGGACCTGGATGTGGTTCGGATTCAGGCTGACGCTGCGGAGTATGCCGGTCAGAAGGATGCTGCCGTCATTGGGCAGATTCGCGACATTCTCGCCAAAGACAAAACCGAGCTGACCGATTCCGACATCGAGCACCTGTTGATGTACTACTACGTTCAGAAGTGGACCGGTTCGCTCCCCGAAACCTATTTCAGCTCCGAAGACTTCTATCAGCTTCTTGCCTCGCTCGGGAAGGGGTGAGGGAAGACCTTGGAGGGAGAAGCGTCGCTTCGCGACGCTTCTCCCTCCAAACCTCCCGTCCTCCCCGAACTTTCCTCAGCCGGGGTTTGTTTTACAGTGCTTCTGATTCTTCCGTTCGGTTGCCCTGTGCGGTGAAGTTCTTGGAGTCCTTAGAAATTGGATTGCCCGCAATCCAATTTTCCCTTCATCCGAAAGAAGGTTCTAAGCGGGGTTCGGGGCGGCGCCCCGAGGTCTTCTTCCCCCGTAAAAATCGCGGGAAGCACTTGACAAATGGGAGAAAATGCGATATAATCAGGGGGAACACGAAAAAACAGTACGAAAGGGACGGAAAAGCATGAGGAACAAAGTAGAAAAGGGACTGAAGAAAGTCAAGAAAAAGGGCGACGGCTTCTTTGCGGATTTCAAGAAGTTCATCACCAAGGGGAACGTGCTGGACCTGGCGGTTGCGGTGGTCATGGCGAACGCGTTCAACGCAATCGTGTCGGGGCTGGTCAAGTACATCATCACCCCGCTGATTACCTACGCAACGAGCGGCGTCAGCATTGACGAATGGGAGTGGGTCATCCGCGAGGCGGCAACCGATGCAGCGGGCAAGGAGATTCCGAAAATTTCAGTGCAGTACGGTCTGTTTCTGCAGGCGATTGTCGACTTCCTGATCATTGCATTCTGCATTTTCCTGGCGCTGCGCATTGTCCGGAAGACCGAACGCCGGCTGAACGCGAAGAAGATTGCCGAGGCTGAAGCAGAAGCGGCAAAGAAGAAGGCAGAGGACGATGCAAAGGCTGCAGCGGAAAAGGCGGCGGCAGAGGAGAAGGCGGCGATTGAAGCGGAGTTTTACGCAAACGTCCGCGAACAGGCAGCCCTGCTGCGCGAAATTCGCGACACCATGAAAAAGGCATAAGCACAGAAAAAAAGGACGCGCGGGCGTCCTTTTTTCGTATCGGAAAGCGGGAAGGCAAAGCCCGCCCGGGCGGCTGGGGAGACTGTCAAAGACCGGCCCGGGGGATGCCCTTGCCCAGAACCTGCGCTCGGGCGCGGATTGCCTCGACACGCTCGGGCGCGTCGCAAAGGATTTCGTCAACCGCATCCAGCGAGCAGAGCACAAACTGCCGCGAAACACCCAGCTTGGAGGAATCGCACAGAAAAATCCGCTTTTGCGCCCGCGTGAGCATCACCCGGCGCAGGGCGGTTTCTTCCTCCGAGGCGTCGCTGATTTCTCCGTCTGCGGACAGCCCCTGACTGGAGAAGAACAGCAGGTCCGCCCGCACCGAGCGCAGGTAATCCTCGGCTGCCGGACCGTAAAAATTGTGGTTTTCCGGGTGGTAGGCGCCGC
>USMO01000021.1 GCA_900555785.1 uncultured Eubacteriales bacterium
GCACAGTCGGCCTCAATCGCCGCAGAAGCACCGGCTCCGCCTCCGCCAATAATCAACACATCCACATCGTATTTTACATCGTTCAAGTTCACATCCTTGGCCGAAATACGACTGTGGGCCTGCAGCATTTCGCAAAGCTCATGGGGCACCAGTTCGCCCTTATTGGCCCCGACTTCCAGGGTGGAGAACTGACTCTTTTTATAGTCCGGATGATATGCCGCAAGCAGTTCGTCCTTTTCTTGGGCGGTCATGCGGGCGGGCTCGTAGGAAATATTTTCCGCCCGTGCGGCTTCTACTGCTTTGAGCGATGCCTGAAATTCCTTTGAATACATAGCCGATCCTCCTTACTTCTCAATTTCCCGGTTGTTATACAGCTCTTTCAGCTCCTCGATGGGCTTTTCCATCAGGGCTTCGATCAATTCGGTGTAGGCGCCGTCCTGAATTTCCTGCACTCTCTTTTCAAGATGCTTGGTCTTCGGTGCCAGATATTTGCCGTTCAGGCGTCTGGCCAACATGGCAACCTGAGGGTGCGAAATGCCGGCAGGGCACCGGGAAGAACAGATACCGCACATCACGCAGTCAAAGGACTCTTCGGCACATTTATCGAATTCGCCTCTTTGGGCATAGGCGATATACTGCATAACATTCAGGTTCTGAGTACAGCTTTTGGTACAGGCATTGCATCCCACACAGGCATAGATTTCCGGATAGAGCTGCATCATGATCTGCTGCGTGGGCTTCACCTGCTCGATGTCGTAGACCTGCTTGACCAGCGGGAAGAACGGCAGGGTTGCCACGTACATGTTGTTCTCAACCTTGGTCTGGCAGGCAAGGCAGGTCTTCAGCTCCCGCTCGCCCTTGATGCGGTAGATCGTTGCGCACGCGCCGCAGAAGCCGTTGCGGCAGCCGCAGCCGCGCACCAGCTGGTAGCCTGCGTACTCCATCGCGCGCATGATGGTCAGGTTGTCCGGCACGCTGTACTGCTTACCGAACAGATAAATATTTACCATGTTTTCCATATACTCACCTCAATACTCGTTCGGCAGCTCGTCCAGCTCGTCGCAGCGGAAGACCGGACCGTCCTTGCAGACATACTTTGCGCCGACATTGCATCTGCCGCACTTGCCGATGCCGCATTTCATCCGCAGCTCCAGCGTGGTGTACACCTGCGTTTTTTCAAAGCCCAGCTCCTGCAGCCCAGCCAGCGTGAATTTGATCATAATCGGAGGTCCGCAGAGAATGGCAATCTTGTTGTTGTCCAGCCCCAGTTCCTTGACATAGTTCGGAACGAAGCCAACATGCCCGGTCCATTCAGGCTGCTCGCGGTCGATGGTCAGGTGGACATTGACGCCCTCGTCCTTCTCCCACTCGTTGATGATCTCCTTGTAGTCAACCAGGTCCTGCATGCTGCGGGAACCGTATACAATATCGATCTTGCCGTAGCGGTCGCGATAGTGGCGGCAGTAGTTGATCACCGAGCGGAGCGGCGCCAGACCGATACCGCCTGCAATGAAGAGCAGATCATGCCCTGCAAAAGCGGTGTCGACCGGGAAGGGTCTGCCGTACGGACCGCGGATGGTGATCTCCTGACCCACTTCCATCGAGTGGAGCCACTCGGTCACGCAGCCGCACTTCTTGATGGAAAATTCCATGAACTCGGTGTTGGTCGGAGAAGAGGTAATCGAGAACATCGCCTCGCCCACGCCGGGAATCGACAGCATTGCGCATTGTCCCGGCATATGGTCAAACGCCTTTTTGCCGTCCGGCGTGACCACGCGGAAGGTCTTGACATCCGGCGTGTCGATGCGAATATCGGTCACCACGCCGATTTTCGGCATCAGGGGTTCTTTCATCTCAGCCATTGTCCTGCCCTCCTAATTTTTTCATGACCTTGACAATGTTCATCTGAATCGGGCACTTGGCAAGGCATCTGCCGCAGCCGACGCAGGAGAACATGCCGTCGTTGTTGGTCGGGAAATAGACCAGCTTGTGCATGAAGCGCTGACGGAAGCGCTCCAGCTGGGTCAGTCTCGGCTGTCCTGCCGACATTTTGGTAAATTCCGAATACATGCAGGAATCCCAGCAGCGGAAGCGCTTGACGCCGTGTCCGGTGTTGAAATCCTTAATATCGTAGCACTGGCAGGTCGGGCAGACAAAGGTGCAGGTTCCGCAGCCAAGGCAGGACTGCGACAGCTCTGCCCATGCAGGGTCCTTGAAAAATTCGTCGGTCTTGCCCGCGCCGAACTTGTCTGCCGTCAGGTTTGCCAGCGGCAGCTTTTCCAGGCGCTTGCGAACAGTCTTCTGCTGCTCGGCAACCGGCTTTCCGTCGGCATCGGCGGTCAGGGACGCAACCGATTCCAGCAGCGCCTTGCCCTTTTCGGTGTTTGCCTCCAGGTAGAGCGCGTCATCGGTCTTCCAGCAGGTTACATCGCCAGCCGGGGACGCGGCGTCAATGCCAAAGGTGTGGCAGAAGCAGGTCTCGTGCGGCTTTGTGCAGGCAAGCGAGACGATCACGCCATGCTCACGGCGGTTCTTGTAGTAGGAATCCACCGGCTCGGCGAGAAAGACCCTGTCCAGCACGTCAAAGCTGCGGACATCGCAGGCGCGCACGCCGAACACGACAAAATCCTCGCATTCGCGGCGGGTGTCGATGATTTCGATCTTCTTGCCCTCGGTCTTGAAATCCATCAGGTTTTCGGTCTGTGGGAAAAAGAAATCCTTTGCGCTTCTGACGGTATTCAGGGCGTCGGAGAGGGTCTTGCCGCTCTCCCACTGCTCGAATTTTGCGCCCGCTGCCGTGTCAACCGGCAGATAGAGCGTTTCCTTTGCAGCGATTGCCGCAAACAGATCATTCAGCTGTTCCAGAGCAATCTTACGCATGGCTGCTCCCCCTTTCCACCGCTTCGGCGGGTTCAATGTCCCCCTGCGTGAAGTTCACAATCGGCGCGCGGCTGCCAACCTCGGCGCCCGCCTGATATTCGCCGTAGTTGCGGTCAATATCCAGGATGAACTTCCGGTTCAGCAGGTGCAGCGGGATGTGCTGCGGGCAGACTCTGGAGCATTCGCCGCAGTCGGTGCAGCGACCGACCACATGGAACGCCCGGATGATATGGAACATCTTTTCCTCAAATTCGTTCGACGCAGCCTTATTCTCCACGCCGGAATTGGGGTTGTTGAAGACGCACTTTTCGCAGGTGCATGCCGGGCAGACATCGCGGCAGGCGTTGCAGCGGATGCAGCGGGACAGTTCGTTCTGCCAGAAGGCATAGCGCTCGTCCGGCGTCATCTTCTCCAGCTTTTCCACCTCGTCGAAGCGGCGGGATTCCACCACGTCGCCCTCGTCGCCGAGCAGTTCGTCGTATGCGACGTGCTTTTTCGACTTGCAGGTAAAGCAGCGCTCCGAAACCAGCTCGTCACGCGCGAAGGTCTTTACCCCGTCGTAAAGGGTCTCCACCTTGACGGTGTCTCCCTCTTCGGTGACCGAAAGAACGCCGTCGGCATGACGCTTCAGGGTGTTTGCATCCATCATGCCGTGGCAGGGAACGCCGATGACATAGACCTTTTCGCGGTCAAAGCGATGCTCGGTCAGCAGCTGGTTGAAGCTGTACGTATCGCAGGGCTTGAGGAAGACCAGCACCTTCCCCTCGCCTTTTGCGGTTTCCTTGATCAGGTACTTGGAGAAATTCGCGCCGCAGAAGCCGTTCCAGACAAAATTCTTTCTCACATCCTCGGCAGAGCGGAAAACGGTCGGGGTTACATCGTAGGCAAATTCGCCAACGCCCCAGCCCAGCACACGGTCAACCGTGCCGTCCGCAAGCAGGGCTTCCGCCCGTTCCACGAGGCTCTCACGCTTTATTTCTTGCATCGCAGATCCTCCAGTCTCTTGTTCTCGCCCAGCGCCGCAACGGTGCTGACGAAATCGTTCATCGTAGCGGCGAACTTTGCGCCCTCCGCTGCGCTCACCCACTCCACGCGCGTGCGCTCACGCTCAATGCCGAGGTAGTCGAGCATCGAGAACAGCAGCGCCATGCGGCGGCGGGTGTAGTAGTTACCGGTTGTATAGTGGCAGTCGCCGGGGTGGCAGCCGCAGAGAATCACGCCGTCCGCTCCCCGCTGGAATGCGCGGAGAATGAACATCGGATTGACCCGGCAGGAGCACGGCACCCGGATAATCTTCACGTCTGCCGGGTAGTTCAGCCGGTTGTTGCCGGCAAGATCGGCGCCCGCATAGGAGCACCAGTTGCAGCAGAACGCCACAATCAGGGGTTTGTATTCGGTTACCTGCATATCGCGTCCACCTCCGCCATGATTTGTTTATTCGAGAATCCGCGCAGATCCATCGCGCCGGACATGCAAGCCACCGTGCAGGCACCGCAGCCCTGGCAGACAGCCTCGTTCACCTGCGCCACACGCCGCACCTTGGTGGTACGGTCGGGCATCCGGAACTCTTTTTCGACATAGGTGATGGCGCCGTACGGGCAGACCTTTTCGCAGGTCGAGCAGCCGTTGCACATCATCTCGTCCGGGTGCGCAATGCACGGGTTGCCGGTCAGCTGATCCTTGCAGAGCAGACCGATGACCTTCGACGCCGCTGCGCCCGCCTGCGAGACCGTTTCGGGAATATCCTTCGGTCCCTGGCAGGTACCCGAGAGAAACACGCCCGCTGTCGGGCTTTCCACAGGACGGAGCTTGGGGTGCGCTTCGGTGAAGAAGTCGTTGGTATCCATGCTGGCAGTCAGCATCGTTGCCAGCGGTCTTGCCGACTTATCCGGCTCGATTGCCGCCGCAAGAACGACCATATCCGCATCGATGTGCAGCTGCTTGCCGTAAAGCAGATCGGATGCCTGTACCTTCAGCTTGCCGTTCTCCGGTTCCACCTTGCCGACCATGCCCTTAATGTAATGAACACCGTACTCCTCAACCGCGCGGCGATAGAACTCGTCAAAGTTCTTGCCGGGCGTCCGGACGTCGATGTAGAAAACATACACTTCGGTATCCGGATATTTGTCGCGGATGAGCATGGCGTGCTTGGCGGTGTACATGCAGCAGATCTTGGAGCAGTATTCCTTCCCCTTCTCTGCACAGGCCGAGCAACGGGAACCCACGCACTGCACGAACACGATGGTGTGCGGGTGGGTCTTGTCGGAGGGACGGAGCAGCGTGCCGCCGGTCGGTCCGGCAGCGTTCATCAGACGCTCCAGCTCCAGGGACGTGATGACGTCCTTCGATTCGTTGTAGGCAAACTCATCGAATTTGTCCATCGAAATCGGGTTAAAGCCGGTTGCAACCACGATTGCGCCGTACTTTTCCTCAATGTATTCGTCCTTCGCCTTGTAGTCAATCGCGCCCGCGCCGCAAACCTTGGAGCAGATACCGCACTTGCCGGTCTTCAGCATCAGGCAGGCGTTGGGGTCGATGGTTGCCACCTTCGGCACAGCCTGCGCGAAGGGGATGTAAATGGCATGACGGTTGTCCATGCCGAGGTTGAACTCGTTCGGCACCTTCTTCTGCGGGCACTTTTCGGTGCAGAGACCGCAGCCGGTGCAGACATCCTCTTTGACATACCGCGCCTTCTTCTTAATGGTCACGTCAAAGTTGCCGACAAAGCCCTTGACCGCAGTCACCTCGGAGTAGGAGAAGATGCGAATCTTGTCGTTCTGCGCCACATCCACCATTTTCGGGGTCAGGATGCAGGCTGCGCAGTCCAGCGTCGGGAAGGTCTTGTCGAGCTGCGCCATCTTGCCGCCGATGGTCGGCTTGGTCTCCACAATGTCGACCGGGAAGCCCGCGTCCGCAATGTCGAGTGCGGTCTGAATGCCCGCGATACCGCCGCCGATGACCAGTGCGCGCTTGGTAACCGGAGACTGCCCCGGGGTCAGCGGCGCGGTGAGGTTGACCTTTGCAACCGCTGCTTTGGCAAGGATGATTGCCTTTGCGGTGCCGGTCGGCATGTCCTTATGAACCCACGAGCACTGCTCGCGGATGTTCGCGATCTCCACCATGTAGGGGTTCAGCCCTGCCGCCGCTGCGGTCTTGCGGAAGGTCGCTTCGTGCATACGCGGAGAGCAGGAGCAGACCACGATGCCGGTCAGGTGATGTTCCTTGACCGATTCGATGATCATGTTCTGCCCAGCCTGCGAGCACATGTACTGATAATCGGTAGAGAAAACGACACCCGGTTCATGACCGATCGCTTCTGCAACCGCTTTCACGTCCACCGTTCCTGCGATGTTGGTACCGCAATGGCAGACGAATACGCCGATTCTTTGCATGTCTGTTTTCTCCTTCCTTATTTCGAATACTTGCGCATGGCGCTGACAATTGCCTGCTGCGGCAAATCCTCGTCCACCAGCGCGGGAATATCGTCAGCCTTCAGGTGGTTGGCGCCCTTTTCGCGGACTGCCAGCAGGCGAATCGCCTCCACCAGCTTTGCCGGCTCCACACCGCGCGGGCAACGGTCCACGCAGGCGAAGCAGGACAGGCACTTGTAAACCGACGGCGACTTCATCAGCGTTTCGATGTCGCCGGTCTCTACCATATAAACAAACTGATGCGGATGGTATTCCATCTCATCATAGGACGGGCAGGTTGCCGAGCACTTTCCGCACCGCATGCACTTGCGCGGGTTGACGCCGCTCATGCGCAGGACCTGCTCCTGCTCCAGCTTTTCTTTATTCTGCATGAGACTCCTCCTTGATTCCGAGCGCTTGGGCAAGCAGTTCGGTGAAGTAGACCACCGGGACCTCGCTTCCGTTCTTCACAAGATTGTATTTGCACAGCGGGCACGCCGTCACCAGCATCTCCGCGCCGTGAACCGCCGCGCTGTGCGACACCGCATTCGACTTCTTTTTTGCCGATTCCGGGTCCTCCATCGCGACATACCCGCCGCAGCATTCGTTTCTGCGCGGGTAAATGACCGGTTCCCCGCCGAGCGCCCGAATGAAATCCTCCATCAGGCGCGGGTTCTCAACGTCGTCAAATGCCATCACCTTGCCCGGGCGCAGCAGCATACAACCGTAGTAAGCGCCGATCTTTCTGCCCGTCAGCGGCTTCTTCACCGCCGCGCGCAGGTTGTCAAAACCGACCGTATCGCGCAGCAGCTCCAGATAGTGCAGCACCTCGGTCTCGCCGTGATAAGGCGCCTTTGCGTCCTTGTCCTGCGCCAGATAGCGGTTGGCGCGGTCGGCAAAGGTCCCGTCGGTCTGCATGGCATAGTTGGTCTGCTTGATTACGTTGTGGCACGCCGAGCAGACGGTAACCAGCGGCTGACCCGCATCGCGCGCCGCCGTCAGCGCACGGACGCTCGACAGCTTGGTTGCGATTTCGTCATTCGCACTGACGAACACGCCGCCGCAGCACTGCCAGTCCGGAATTTCGCACAGCTCCACACCGAGCGCCAGCGCGGATTCCCTTGCCCAGCGGTCCAGCTCCTTCGCCTTGGTGCGGAGCGTACATCCGGGAAAATAACTGACTTTTTTCAAAATCCTTTCCTCCGAATCTCCGGTCAGACCATCTGCTCCGGGTGAAATACCTCGTCAAAGCGCTCTGCAGTCAGGAAACCGAGCTCCACGCAGGCTTCCTTCAGCGAAATGTTATCCTTGAACGCTTTCTTTGCGGTCTTTGCGGCGTTCTCGTAACCGATGTAGGGGTTGAGCGCCGTGACCAGCATCAGCGAGTTGTGCAGGTTGTGGTACATCTTGTCCCTGTTTGCCGTAATGCCGACCGCGCAGTTCTTGTTAAAGGAAACAATCGCCTCGGCAAGCAGTCTGGCAGACTGCAGGAAGTTGTACGCCGCAACCGGCATGAAGACGTTCAGCTCAAAGTTGCCCTGCGATGCCGCCATACCGACCGCAACATCGTTGCCCATGACCTGTACCGCAACCATGGTCACCGCCTCGCACTGCGTGGGGTTGACCTTGCCGGGCATGATCGACGAACCCGGCTCGTTCTCCGGGATGTGAATCTCACCCAGACCGTCGCGCGGACCGGATGCCAGCCAACGAACGTCGTTTGCAATCTTCATCATATCGCAGGCGGTTGCCTTGATGGCGCCGTGCGCAAAGACCAGCTCGTCCTTCGACGTCAGCGCATGGAACTTGTTCTCAGCCGTCACAAACGGCTTCCCGGTCAGCTCCGCAACCTTTGCCGCAACCAGTTCGGAGAAGCCCTTCGGGGCATTCAGACCGGTTCCGACTGCCGTGCCGCCCAGCGCCAGTTCGTGCAGCGGCTTGACCGCCAGACGCAGAAGCTCCACGTCGCGCTCCAGGCTGCTTCTCCAGCCGGAGATTTCCTGGCTGAACTTGATCGGCGTTGCGTCCTGCAGATGCGTTCTGCCGGACTTGACAATGCCCTCGTTCTCAGCTTCCAGCCGCTTGAAGGTTGCAATCAGCGTCTCAACCGCCGGAATCAGCTTGTCCTCAATCGCAATCACCGCCGAGATGTGCATCGCCGTCGGGAAGGTGTCGTTGGAGGACTGGCTCATGTTAATGTCATCGTTCGGATGGCAGAGCTTCTCCCCTGCCAGCTGGTTTGCGCGGTTGGCAATAACCTCGTTCGCATTCATGTTCGACTGCGTGCCCGAGCCGGTCTGCCAGACCACCAGCGGAAAATGCTCGTTCAGCTTGCCGGAAATCACCTCGTCGCAAGCCTCGGTAATGACCTTCAGTTTGGCTGCGGTCATCTTTTCGGGCTTCAGCTCGGCGTTTGCCATGGCAGCTGCCCGCTTCAGAATGCCGAATGCGTGCGTAATCTCGCGCGGCATCGTCTCGGTCCCGACACCGATCAGAAAGTTCTCGTGGCTCCGCTCGGTCTGCGCTGCCCACAGCCTGTCGGCAGGGACCTTCACCTCGCCCATTGAATCGTGTTCAATGCGGTATTCCATCGCGGTCACCTCAGATTTCCAGGCTGTTGATAACAGCCTTCAGCGTGTCGGCGCTGTGGCGCAGCTTTGCAACTTCCTCGTCGGTCAGCGGAACGTTGACCTTTCCGCGGATACCGTCGTGACCGATCATGTTCAGCGTGCTCAGGCAGACGTCATTGACGCCGTATTCGCCGTGCATCATGGTGGAGACCGTCATGGTCGTATCCATCCCGTCGAAAATGCACTTGACAATGTGGCAGACCGACACCGAGACCGCATAGAAGGTTGCGCCCTTTCTTGCAATCACGCGCCCGCCGGACTTGCGCACGTACTGCTCAACCTCTTCAAAGTCAAGCTCGGGGCTGGTCAGGCCGGGAGTCAGAATCAGCTTGCCGCACTCACGGATCGGCACATTGGAGATGTTCGCAACCGACCACGGAATGAAGGAGGAATCGCCGTGCTCGCCGAAGACGTAAGCATGAACGTTGCCCTGATTGATGTTGTAATACTCAGACAGGCGCGAACGCAGACGCGCGGTGTCCAGAATGGTGCCCGAGCCGATGATGTGGCTTTCCGGAATGCCGGAGAGCTTGAGGAAGGTGTAGGTCAGGATGTCAACCGGGTTGCTGACAATGATGTAGATGGCATGCGGCGCATACTTGGTGATTTCCGGAATGATGCTCTTGGTGATGTTGACGTTGGTCTGCGCCAGTTCCAGACGGGTCTGACCGGGCTTTCTTGCAATGCCGGAGGTCAGGATGACAATGTCGGAATCCGCTGCATCGCGGTAATCCCCGGCATAGACCGAGCAGGCAGCGCAGAACGGCGTGCCCTGACGGATGTCCAGCGCCTCGCCGAGTGCCTTCTCGTTGTTGATGTCGATCATGACGATCTCCTGCGCAATGCCCATCACGGTCAGGGTGTACGCGATGGTGGAACCGACGCTGCCGGTCCCGATAATCGAAATTTTGTTCATTTTCTCTCCTCCGATATTGACAAAAATATATCAGAATATATTATACCACAACCGAGTCGATTTGTAAAGTGCTTTTTTCTCATATCGGTTATATTTATATCGATATATGTCGGAACTATAGGTTTTCCGGTGAAATCGCACAACAAACAGGAGGGCGCAGCCGTCCAGCGCCCTCCCTTTCCCTACCTTATTATAATAAACGCCCCCTCTCCCCGCCGTCCGGCAGGAAAAGGGGGTGTCCCCGTCAGCGCTTGGTTGCGCTGACAAAGGCTCCGTCTGTATAGGTCACTTCATAGGTCCCGATTGTGGTCTTGTTGCCGTCCTTGACGGTGTAAGGCGTCACAACCAGAATCACGGTCCCGCTTGCAGGCACGCCGCAAACGGTCATCGTCCAGATATACTTGCCGCCAAGTTCCGCAGCGGTGATCTTGCGTGCAGCGCCGTCCTCACTGGGAAGAATCGAGCCGTAAACCGTGTGCGCCTCTACGTTGAAGGTCCGGTCCGGCGTCTCGCCGATGCTGCCAACGTAGCCCAGCACATCCATGCCGATGGCGTTGTATTCCAGACTGTCCAGAACGCCAACCAGGCGAATGTCAACCTTCCGGTTGTCGGCGGTTGCGTCAATTGCGGTGTTCTGCACGCCAACCAAACGGAAATCGGAGGACGTGTCGCGCGTTGCATTCAAAAGGAACTTGCTGATTGCGTAAATGCCGTTGTTCTCGGCGCCCGTAAAGGTCACCGCAGAAAGCTGCCCGTCAAATGCATCCGCAGCAAGACCAAGCGCAGCTTCGGTCGTGCCCCATTCCAGGTTGGTGCCGTCCGCAAACGCCAGCGTCAGGCGCAGGTTGTTGCCGCTCTGGGGCTTGTCGTGCGTAAGGGTCACGGACACACTGGAGGATGCCGCATCGGTGGTCTGCGTGAAGGTCTCGGTGCCGTCCACCTGAACGGTCACGCGGTTCTTCCATGCGTTGTCAATCTTGACGCGCTCAACCGTAACCGCAAAGGTCTTTCCGGCAAGACGGAAGGACATGCAGCCTGCGGTGTCAAGCCCGGAGGTCAGGAAATCAAGCTGATAGGAGAGTGCAAAGGTCCCCTGTGCGTTGGTCAGCAGCCGGCATGCAGCGTTTGCGCTGTTCCCGCGCGACGCATTGATGCGCATCGAGCCGTCCCGCATCGTCCAGCCGGACGCCAGTTTCCACATCACGGCATCGCCGAACTGCGTGTCCGGAACAGACGGGTCTCCGACCGTCAGGGAAAGGTTGTTGTACTTCCACTTGCCGTAGCCGTTCTGACCGTGTAGGCAGAAGCCCGTCACAGCGCCCTTGTGTGCGCCGCTCTTTTCGTCGCTGTCATAGAAAGTGACAAGCGACTTTCCGCTCAGCGAGAAGATGTTGAAACTCAGGTAGCCTTCCTCATCACGCTCAATAAGGACACGGTATCCGGTGTATTCGGGGGTGTTGACCCATTGATCAAGAATCTTGGTCCAGTTGCTGCTCCCCTTGTTCATGACCTCGATCGTGAAGTAGTTCTTCCAAACCTTGCTGTTGTAGCGTCTTGCAACGCGCAAGAGGAACGTGTCGCCGCCAACGCTGAACTGCGTCATGGCGTTGAGCCCGCGGTCGGTCGTGTCGGTCAGGTCACTGTAGGTCAACTTCTGATGCGTCATGTCATACTGCAGCGAAAATTCGGTGTTTTCCGGAATGCTCCCTGCCCAGGTTGCCTTCTTGTCGTTTGCGGTGTTGGTGTAAGCCAGTTCAAAGCCGTTCAGGCTCTCCCAGCCGTTGCCGACCGCATAGTTCTTCGCTTCGGCGGTTGCGGCGTTGGCACCGGCAGCACCGTTCACGGTCAGGTTCGAAATCGTCCAGAAGTTCGTGCTGGCTGCGTTGGAATCCGGCGTGAAGACAACGCTGGTAATGCGGCTCGGTCTTGCAGCCACATAGTTGTCAGCCGTGCTGTCCAGCGACGAACCGGTCAACGTAAAGACGCGGGTCCCATCGATGGTGTCAAACGCCATCGTCAGTTTGCCGTCCTGATAACTGAGCGAAAGCCGGAAAGAGGTCTCTGCCTGCATCGTTTTGATTGTCGGCAGACCGCTGAGCCAGTTGGCAGGATTGCCGCTCGCGGAAGCAACCGCTTCTGCCGAGCTGCCGCTCGTCTTGAACTTGACATCACCGTTCGCCCCGTTCAGATTGGTCTGCAGGCGGGTCTGATAGTTCAGCATCGTGTTATTAACCCAGCGGCGCTGGAACCAGACAATGTAACGGTCGCCGTTTGCCAGATTGACGGTCATGAGCATTCTCTGGTCGGTTTTCGCCATCTCAACCATATCCATCATGACATCCGCAGACATGTTCCAGTTGCCGTCGGTCTCGTCAGCGGAGGTCGGATTGGTAAAGGTCAGCGTGTCTTTTCCATAATTATTAAAGCGGAAAGCCGGTGCGTCCGTCCAGCCTTCATCCAGTTTCCATTCTCCCGCGCGGTCGGTATAGGTTTCGGCTGTCCCGGTCGGAATCAGCGCACAAAACAAAACCAGCGCGCACAGCAGGATTGCGGAAAATCTTTTGCTATTCATGATAATATCCTTTCTTATACTTGAAAAAATCGGGTCGCGCGGTTGCTTCGGAATCACCAGGATACCTTGTTGCTGTCTTTGTCCTTGCTGTCATCTTCGGAATAATTCAAATTTCCGCTTGTTCCGTCGGAGCAGGCAATCACATCCTGCGCAGAAAGCGCAATCTGCATCCATTCCGGTTCCGTATAACGCTTCTTCATGTTTTTTCTCCTTTCTCGTTTCTTTTGTTCAAGCATAGAACAATTGCACGATACCATTATAACAGATTCTTTCGTGATTGTCAATAACTAGGACGAATATTTTTTGCTGTTATCATGATAATTGTTACAATCGTACAATTCTTTTGTTTTTGCTTAGAACATTTGACCAAAAGTTATTTCCAATCCAAGTCCCTTCCCAGAACTGCACCCAAAATTTTCATGCCCCCGAGGGAGAGATGACAACGAAAAAGAGCAATGCCTTTTTCTAAACATTGCTATATTTTTAAACGCAAAAATATAAAATTCTGTTTTGAGCCAGAAACTTCACCGAACAGGGCAACTGGATTCGCAGCGCGTAACAAATTCTTACGCCTTACTATCCGGTTGCCCTGTGCGGTGAAGTTCTT
>USMO01000022.1 GCA_900555785.1 uncultured Eubacteriales bacterium
CCCTTTTTTGACCCAGCAGCCTTGCCGAACAGCCGCCTGCTGGCCCAGGTACTGCATGGCTGGAGCGGCATTTTTTCCTCTGCCGACCACCCCGCGCTGGCAAATTATGTCAAGATGATCCTGCAGGAAATGCAAACACGTTCCCTGAACTATGAGATCAGCGTGCGCGGGCTGTTTGTTGCCCTGATTACCGAAGTCATGCGGCTTTCCACCGAGCAAAATGATTCGGCCGCAGCAAACCGCATGGTCATTGCACCTGCATTGACCTATATTGATGAATTCTATATGGAGAATTTCAGCATCCGCGACCTTGCCGATGCGTGCAGCATGAGCGAATCCCATTTTCGCAGGGTGTTCCGGGAGCTTGTCGGCATGGGGCCGCTGGACTACCTGAACCGGACGCGCATTGCAAAAGCTTGCAGCCTTTTGCGCATGACCGATGATTCGATCCTGACCATCAGTGAAAAAGTCGGCTTTGGCTCCATGTCCAGCTTCAACCGCCATTTTTATGAGGTGATGGGCACCGCCCCATCGGACTGGCGGCGGGCCACAGGCACCGGCATTGGTACTTCTATCTTGAAATACAGCGGCTGGCTGCGCCCGCCAACCCCATAACTCCCGAAACAAAAAGGGAAGCCGTTCTCTACAAACGGCTTCCCTTTCAAATTATCGATTGCGGCTTATTTGCTGATTCTGTCGATCGCTTCCAGTTCCTCTGCCGTAAAGCTCGTGTTCTGCACTGCTTTGATGTTATCCAGGATCTGGCTGGTTTTCGATGCACCGATCAGCACGGTCGTAATCTCATCATGGCTCAGCAGCCAGGCCAAGGCCATTTCAGCCAGCGTCTGTCCGCGAGCCTGGGCAATATCGTTCAGGGCACTGATCTGAGCGATTTTTTCCGGCGTAATATCCTTTTCTTTCAAAAATCGCCCGTCTGTGTGTACCCGGCTGTCAGCCGGAATCCCCTGCAGATATCGGTTGGTCAACAGTCCTTGTGCCAGCGGACTGAAGGTGATAATTCCCTTATGCAACCGAGCAGCCATCGCTTTCAGGCCGTTATTTTCAATCGTGCGGTCAAAAATCGAGTAGCGGTTCTGATTGATGATAAACGGCACATGCAGTTCGTCCAAAATCGCAGTGGCTTTTTCCAGCGTGGGGCCGTCATAGTTGGATAGGCCGACATACAGCGCCTTGCCGCTGCGCACCGCCTGGGCCAGCGCGCCCATTGTTTCTTCCAACGGGGTGTTAGGATCCATGCGGTGGTGGTAAAAAATATCCACATAGTCCAGCCCCATGCGGCGCAGGCTTTGATCCAGGCTGGCCAGCAGGTATTTGCGGCTGCCCCAGTCCCCGTAAGGTCCGTCCCACATCGTGTAGCCCGCCTTGGTGCTGACAATCAGCTCGTCCCGGTAAGCGCCGAGTTCCTCGCGCAGGATGCGCCCGAAGTTGCGTTCCGCGCTGCCGGGTTCCGGACCGTAGTTGTTGGCAAGGTCAAAGTGCGTAATGCCGTGGTCAAATGCGGTGAAGCACAGCGCTTTCATGTTTCCCAAGGGGGCGGTATCCCCGAAGTTGTGCCAAAGCCCCAGCGACAGGGCGGGGAGCTTCAGCCCGGACGCGCCGCAGCGGTTGTAGCGCATATCGGCATAGCGATTGGAATCTGCAGTATACATGGGTTTCTCCTTTCAGGTGAAGCGGAACAGAATTTTTTGAATGTCCGCGTCAAACAGGTTTTCTTTTGTGACGGTTGTCATGGCGGTGGAGAGTGTGCGGTCCCCGATGTCGTCTCCGGCGGCAAGGCGCGCGGCGTTCCGGACTCCAAGGTAGCCGATGGCAAACGGATTCTGGATCACCAGGGCGTCCATCTCTCCGGTTTCCAGCAAACCGACCGAAAGAACATTGGAATCAAAGCCGATGCCCCGGACCGTTGCCCCTTTTCCGCTCTCCTGAATCGCGTTTCCGACGCCGAGCGTCATCCACTCGTTGAAGCCGACCAGCACATTGATCTCGGGGTGTTGGTCCAGCAGCTGCCGGGCTGCCGCCGTGGCGCTCTCCGCATTGCTTTCGGCGGTGACCGCTGCAACGATCTCTGCGTTTCCGATTGCGGCAATGTGATCGCGAAATCCTTCCTCGCGCCGTTTGCCGTTGGCGGTGTCGCTCATATAGTTGACCAGCCCGATGCGGATTCTGGCACCGTTTTTCGGCGTGAAATCGACTGCGGCGCGGGCTGCGGCTTTGCCTGCCTCGTAGTTGTCGGTCCCGATGAACTGGCTGACCAGCTCGGAGTTGACGCTGCTGTCGATTGCGATGACCCTGACCCCGTGCCGCACGGCATCGTTCACCGCTGCGGCGGTTTTGTCGTAGTCGATTGCGGAAAGCACGATGACATCAACCCTGCGCGTGACGGCATCGGCAATCATGCGGTTCTGCGCTTCGTAGTCTTCCTCGTTTTCGGGTCCCTCAAAGGTGACCGAGACGTTGTATTCGATGGCTGCTGTCTCCACACCGTTCCGCACGGCATGCCAGAAATCCGAATTGACGGCTTTTGTGATGACTGCGACCGTTCGGGTGTCCCCGGAGTCGGACTTGCAGGCAGAGAGGGGGAGGGCGAGCAGCAGGACCCCGAGCAGCAGGGCAATTCGTTTGATGTGCTTCATGATCGTTCCTCCTCGTGCTCGACCTTCGGAATCCGGACCGTGACGGTTGTGCCGACATCCAACTCGCTGTGAAGCGTGATGCCGTAGCGCTCGCCAAACCAGATTTTCAGCCGGTCGTTGACGTTCTTGACCCCGATTCCGCCGGAGTCGCTTTTTTCCTTCTGCAGAATCTTCCGGCATTGCTCCTCGGTCATGCCGACGCCGTTGTCGGAGACCGTGATGAGAATATCGTCCGGGCAGTCGGGCGCTTCATGGACCGAAATGACGATCTCGCCCTCGTCCACCATGCGGTCGATGCCGTGATAGATGGCATTCTCAATCAGCGGCTGAATGGTAATCTTGTTGCACAGGTACGCTCCCAGCGACTCGTCCACATCGAACCGGTAGGAGAACTGGTCACGGTAGCGGTAGCTTTGAATGATGAGATAGCTTTTGGCGTGCTGCAGTTCGTCCGACAGGGGAATCAGCTCGTGCCCGCGGCTGATGCTGATGCGGAAGAGCCTTGCCAGCGCGCCGACCATCCGGGATGCCTCGGCATCCTTGCCCTGCTCACACATCCACTGGATGGAATCGAGCGTGTTGTAGAGGAAATGCGGGTTGATCTGTGCCTGCAGGGCTTTGAGTTCGGTCTTGCGCAGGGCGGTTTCTTCCTTCCGCACCTGCTCCATCAGTTCCTGCACGCGCCCGGTCAGGTGGGCAAAGCTGTCCGACAGGGTCTGCAGTTCGGCAACCGTTGCCGGTCCGGCGGTGTAGCGGAAGGCTTCGGCGTTCTGCTCGAACCGCGTCATTTCATCGGCAAGCGCATGCACCGGGCGGCTGACCGTGCGGGAATAGACCAGCAGGACTGCGCAAAGCAGGACCGCGCAGCAGGCAAGGGAAATGCCGATGCTCCAGACGATGCGGTCCCTGCCTTCTGCAGCAATCTCGTCGGTGTAGCTGACACCGACAATGCGCCAGCGGCTGTCGGTTGCAGTTTTGACGGCGCGTATGACGGTCCCGTCGGTGTGAACGCCGTCTGCAAGCGCCGCAACGGCTGCGGTGTCCTCCTCCTTGAGGTGGGAGAAAATCAGCTGCTGTTGGGGGTGATAAACGAGGCGTCCGTCCTCGTCCATGATATAGCAGTAGCCGTGCCTGCCAATGCCTACCTTGTCCACATACCCGGCAAGCTCGGCAAAGTTGAAGTCAATCGCGATGTAGACACCGCCGTTAAAGACCGGCGCGGGAATGCGCGCTGCCAGCGTGACCACCCAGGGGTAGACACCCTCATAGAGGGTTTGCACGTGCGGTGCGGAGAGTGCAAAATCTTCCGTTATCTGTTCGAACCGTGTACGGTCAAAGGAAAGGTCGCGCAGCGGCGTCTCTTTGAGCCGGTGTCCGCTGCCGGCAGAAACCCGAATGCCACCCTCTTCGTCGTAGACCGTGACGGCGAAGATTTCACGCTCGATTGCGGTCAGCGCTGCAATCTGGGTCTTAAACTCTTCGGGGGAGAGGTCTTCCTGCACCATGCTGCGGATGACGGTCAGTTTATCCTTCATTTCATCAAGGCTGTTGCTGATGGCGGTTTCGGTCTGCTCCACCGACTGCGAGGCGTTGACCTCGGCATCCCGCCGGATGGCTTGGTTATAAGCGTGCGTGAAAACCGTGATGCAAACCGCGACTGCCATCAGGATGGCAAGTGTGACGGAAAGCACGTTAATCGTGCGGAGACGGACCGACAGTCGCCTGGCGTGCGGGGAACGTTGACTGTGCATGGTTGCCTCCTTCAGGCTTGCCCACCGTTCTGCTGACGCACGCGGTTCGGGGATTCGCCGTAGAACTTTTTGAAGCAGTAGCTGAAATAATGCTGGTCGCTGTAGCCGCAGCGCTCGGTAATCTCCAGAATCTTCATGTTGGTGCAGACCAGCATGTCATATGCCGCCTTCATGCGCCGCTCGGTCAGCAGGGTAATGAAGTTCTTTTTGCGGATCTTTTTAATCAGGGCGCTGAGGTAGTTCGGGCTGACTGCCAGCTCGCTGCTGACGGCGACCAGCGACAGCCCTTCGTCACCGTAGCGCTCGTCGATGATGGCAATCACGCGGTCGCAGAGAATTTCGGAATCCCGTTTGCGCGATTGCGTAATCAGTGCCTGTGCACGCCCGCAGAAATCCAGAATTTCCTGTTTCATCGCCGCCTCCGAGCTGTTGGCGGTGATGCGCGAAAAGAGGGGATTGGAGGCGAGGAGCGACAGCGCGTCCGGCTGCTCCGAGACCGAGCCGACCACGCGGCAGACCGTTGCAATGATCTGCACCACCACGAGGTTTGCGTTCTCCGGCGTGCTGCCCTTGTACAGTCCTTCGATAAATTCCGTGAGGTGTTCTGCCGTGCCGACCTTCAGCAGCTGCTCCAGCATGGCTGCGGTCTTTTCTGCCTGGTCGATGGCAAATTCCTCGTTCTTTTCCTGGTCGTTGATAAAGCGGATGTCGCCCGCGCCGTCTGAGGTATACCGCCGGGCAGTGACCGCTTGGAAATAGGCATCCGAGCAATCCGAAAGGGCGAAAAACTCCCGGCTGATGCCGATGGTGCAATGCTCCTCCAGCAGCCGGCGCGCGGTCTGGACGGTTTCGGTCAGAGGGAGTTCCAACAGGTTGGGCAGCTTGCCTGTCCCGCCCAGGGTCACCAGCGTAATCACGCGCTGATAGGCGGTCATACTGACGGTTTCCAGCTTGTGCCTGCTGAAAATGTTGTCGATGAAATCCTCGTGCCGGGTGCTGGCGGTATAGCTGCCGTCCTTGCCTTTGAATTTGGAGACCAGCACGCAGAAGCGGGGAGCGGTCTCGTTTTGCGCCACGGCGCCGAGCGCTTTTGCGCGCTCGAGCAGTTCACCGGCGTTCTGCCTGGATTCGTTGCTGCCCAGCATCAGCGGCAGCAGAAATTCGTTGATGCGCAACCGCCGGAACTGTGCCTGGAGGTCGGGGCCCTGCGCGGGGAGCAGCTGCCCCAGGCGTTCATCCATTTTCCGGTGAATCTCAAAAAGTGCCTCCGAAAGCTCGTCCGACGAAATCGGCTTGAGCAGATAGCTGATGATGTTATAGTCGATTGCGGTGCGCGCGTATTCAAAGCTGTCGTAGCCGCTGAGAATAACGATCTGCGTTGCCGGGCGCATTTCGCGCACCCGCCGGGCAATTTCCAGCCCCGAGATCATCGGCATGCGGATGTCGGTCAGAATCAGGTCCGGCTCCAGCACCTCAATCAGGTCCAGCGCCTCCACGCCGTTCTCCGCTTCTCCTATGACCGTAAAGCCTGCTTCGCTCCAGCGGACCCGCCCAATGAGCGCCTGCCGCTGGTCCTGCTCGTCATCCACTACCAAGACGGTATAGTTCAAGTCCCTTTCCTCCCTTTCCGGATCAGTTACTTCTATTATACCATCTTTTTCGCAAAAAATCAAGGGGAGGGGAAAACCTCGGGGCGTTGCCCAGAAGCCCCCTAAGAACCCCAAGAACTTTTACTAAGGGGATTTTATCGTTTCTTTCTTTCGTGGGTGCTAACAGGTTTTGTCCGTCTTGGATAGTGAATGACTGCACTGCCTCTACCATTCGGAGACAGTGCAGTCATTCACTATCCAAGTGTTACTTCGTCTCCCATCCGGCGTAGAGGGTCATGCTGCCGGTGATGGCATCTTCGGCGTTCCAGGCGGTGGTGCAGGCACGGTCGGTGTACCAGCCGGTGAAAACATAGCCCTCGCGCGTGGGGGCATCCTGTTCGGGAAGCGTTTCTCCGTGCAGGACTCGCACGCTCTCCACGGCAGTTCCGCCGCCGGTGTCAAAGCTGACCGTAAACCCGTTGTGCAGGGTCACAAAGACCAGAGCACCAATCAGCACGACTGCCAGTACCGCCACCAGAATGTTCGCGGTCTTCACCGACATCTTAATCTTTGCGTAAAGCCCTCCCTTGGGGCGGGGTGTGTTGTTCTGTTCCATGGATAACTCCTTTCCGATTTGCATCTTATCCTGACTTTCCGGAGCCGAGGACAGACCGGCGCCCCGCTCCATCCGCCGACGGACCGCCGTTCCTTTTTCCTTCTGCGAAACGTCCTCGGCTCGGGAAAAACCGGGAGCATAGCACTCCCAAAATGCCACCCAATACCATCTAATACCAACCAATCCGGTTACCATCCAATCCCCTTAGCCAAGTTCTTGGGTTCTTAGGGGCTTCTCCGAAAGAAGCCCCTAAGCGGGGGTTGGGGCAGAACCCCAAGGTCTTTACTTCTTAGCCAGATACTTTCTCATATCAATCGCGCAGGCGAAGAGGATGATCAGACCCTTGATCACGTAGAGCATGTTCTGGTCAACGGAGAGGAAGTTCAGACCGACGAAAATGATCTGGAGCAGGAATACTCCAACCACAATGCCGCTGATCTTACCCGTGCCGCCGACAAAGGACACGCCGCCGATGACGCAGGCTGCAATCGCGTCGGATTCGTAGTTCAGACCCGTATTCGCGGCGATAGAGGAGATACGGGCGCCTTCAATGAAACCGGTGATGCCGTACATCACGCCGGCAAGCACGAAGACCATCACAATCGTCCAGAACACGTTAACGCCGGAAACGTTCGCAGCTTCTTCGTTGGAACCGACCGCAAACATGTTCTTGCCGAACTTGGTCTTGTTCCAGATTACCCACATCAGGGCGGTCAGAATCACCGCGTAGAGCACATAGCGAGGGACCGATACGTTGCCGATCTTAAAGAGCGTGCCGCGCACAAAGTTTGTGTAGGACGGATCCAGACCGGAGAGCGTCTGCCCGTTGTTGCCGCCGATCATCAGGTACATCAGCACAAGACCGAATAGAATCAGCTGCGTGGAAAGGGTGACGATGAAGGGGTGGAGCTTGAACTTTGCCACAAAGAACCCGTTCACAAGCCCGATCAGTGCGCCGACCGCAATCACGATCAGAAGCACCACAGGCAGCGGCATGACACCAAGGTTCGGGAAAATCTTGCTGGAGTAGGTCGTCATCTGCAGAAGCGACGCCGCAATGCAGGCAGTCAGGCCGACTGCACGACCGGCGGAAATATCGGTACCGGTCAGCACAATCGCACCGCCGATGCCAAGCGCGATCGGCAGCTTCGCAGCGGTCAGAGAGATGATGTTGACAATGGACGAGACGGAAAGGAACGCCGGCACCCGAATCGCGACGTAAATAATCGCGATGAAGATGATGATATACATGGCGTTGTTGAAGAGCAGGTCGGTAATCGTCCGGCGCTTGTCCGCGGGGGATTGCGCGCGGAATTTTTCAAACCAGAGCAACAGGCGGTTTTTGCGTTTGGTAGTGGTTTCGGTTGACATGATTCGGTTCCTCCTTAAGCAAATTTGGCGGCAAGGGTCATAATTTCTTCCTGCGTTGCCGTGGCGGCGTTCACTTCGCCCGCAAGGCGCCCGCCGGACATCACCAGAATCCGGTCGCAAACGCCGAGCAGCTCGGGCATTTCGCTGGATACCATGATGACCGTTTTGCCCTTTTCGGCAAGCTCGATAATCAACTGGTAAATTTCGTATTTCGCGCCCACGTCAATGCCGCGCGTCGGTTCGTCAAGCAAAAGCACGGTCGGGTCGGTCAGAAGCCAGCGCCCGAGAATGACCTTCTGCTGGTTGCCGCCGGAGAGCGAGCGGATTTTCGTTTCCTGCGACGGGGTTTTCACCCGCATCGACTGAATGACCCAGTCGGTGCTTTCCTTGCGCTTCTTTTCACTTAAGAAGGGTCCTGTGCGATCCTTATCCAGACTGGAAATGGTGGCGTTTTCGCGGATGTTCAGGATGCCGAAAATACCGGTTGCGCGTCTTTCCTCGGTCAGGAGGGCAAAGCCGTTCCGGATCGAATCCCGCGCCGAGCGGTTTTTCAGCGGCTTTCCGTCAAGGCGGATGGAGCCTGCTTTGCGTGTTGCGGTGCCGTACAGGTTTTCCAGCAGTTCGGTTCTGCCGGAGCCGTCCAGCCCTGCCACGCCGATGATCTCGCCCCGGTGCGCCCGGAAGGAGACATCCGTCAGCTTTGAATACATGGCGGTCAGGTGCTCCACTTCCAGAAGCACGTTGCCCACCTTGTTTGTTTTCGGGGGATAGATGTTGGTCAGCTCGCGACCGACCATCAGCCTGATGATCTCGTCGGTCGTCAGATTCTTCGCTTCACGGGTCGCGATCCACTTGCCATCGCGCATGACCGTTACCTCGTCGGAAATTTCGAGAATTTCCTTCATTTTATGGGAGATATAGATGATCCCGCAGCCCTCGTCGCGCAGCATGTTGATGATGCGGAACAGGTGTTCCACCTCGTCCTCAGTCAGGGAGGAGGTCGGCTCATCGAATACAATTACCTTTGCGTTATAGGAGACCGCCTTCGCAATCTCCACCATCTGCCGCTTGGAGACCGGCAGCTTGCTCATCACCGTCCGGGGGTCCACATCGATTCCGAGACGGTCAAAGACTTCTTTTGTTGCGGCGTACATCTTTTTTTCGCTCGTGAAGGGCAGTCCGCGTGCCACAGTCGGGAAGCGACCGAGCCACATATTGTCCATCACGCTGCGCTTGAGCGCCTGGTTCAGCTCCTGATGCACCATGGCAACGCCGTTTTCCAGCGCCTCCTTTGCATTGCGGAAGCTGATTTCTTTGCCTTCCAGATAAATATGCCCGCCGTCTTTGCCGTAAACACCGAACAGGCATTTCATCAGCGTGGATTTGCCTGCACCGTTCTCGCCCATGAGCGCGTGGACCGTGCCTGCTTTGACGGTCAGATTCACCCCGTCCAGTGCCCGGACACCCGGGAAAACCTTTTCGATGCCCTCCATGCGGAGCAGCACCGGAGCGGTTGTGCTTTTGGTTTCGTTCATATTGGTTTCCTGCCTTCCGGATGGATTTTTTCCGGAGCGGCGCATGCGCCGCTCCGGAGTGGAATGGGGAACTTATTCGCCGAGATAGGTTGCGTAGGGGATGTTGACTCTCCAGTTCTCAACGACCTTTTCGGCGGCAACGGAGTCGAACATTGCCTTTCCGTTCACAAGGTTCTGGACGATGGTGCTGATTGCTTCAGCCATACCGTCTGCATCCTGCTTGACGGTACCGATCATCGTGCCGTTTTTGATGGCGTTCTTTGCGGCTTCCGTTGCGTCAACACCGAACACGGGGATCAGCTTGCTGTTGCCGCCGTTGTTGTAGCCCTTTTCCTGCAGAGCGGTAATGGCACCGAGCGCCATCTCATCGTTGTTTGCGATAACCAGCTCGATCATGTTGTTGTTGGCTTCGTTGAAGCGGCTGAGGTTGGTGTTCATATAATCCGTTGCAGCGGCTGCGGACCACTGACCCTGCTGGTCGACCTGATACTTGTTTGTGTTGGCTGCATCATAGTAAACCAGCTCCGACTTGCCGGCGGCGGTCAGGATTGCATTTGCATCCTTGACGGCGAACTCGGTGCGGGCGATGGCTTCCTGGTTGCCCTCCTGACCCTTGAACATGGCGTAGCTGATTTTGCCGTCCTTGTTCAGGTCGAGCTTGTCGTAGTTGGCAAGCACGTAATCACCGATTATTTTGCCCTGCAGGTGACCGGCTTCCTCATAGTCGGTTCCGACAAACGCGCACTTTTCATAGCTGGTGATGACCGACTTCTTGACCGAGCGGTTGAAGAAGATGACCGGAATGCCTTTTTCCTTCGCCATGTTCACAATGTTCTGTGCGGCATCATCGGAGTTGGTGTCAACCAGGTTGACAATCAGTGCGCGGGAGCCTTTCGCAATTGCGGTGGTGACCTGTTCGGTCTGGGTGGTCTGGCTGCCGTTTGCATCGTAGTTCTGGAACTTCAGACCGGCGGTATTGAGCAGCTTGTCCATGGAAGCACGGACAGTGGAAATGTAGGGGTCTGCGTTGGTGTAGTAGAAGACCGAGATTTCTCCGTCCCCGCTGCCCTTGCAGGAGACGAGACCGAGCAGAGCTGTCAGGGCAAGTGCCAGAGTCAGGATGGTTGCGATGAGCTTTTTCATGATGGATTCCTCCGTTTCGTTTTCGACATTTCGTCGTTGTCTTTATTATATCCCAAAAGGCGCGAAAAAGGAATGTGATTTTTTATCCGGAATGTACAAAAAATTACCGCCTTCGACAGCGGTTCGGATCAATCTGAATAAATAAAGAAGGAATTGTGAGGGATGGGTGGTTGCGAGGGGGTGAAGGATAAAAAATGTCCCCGTACGGGGGACGGTGAAGGGGATGACATGAAGGGGGGTATGCGGTTCTTACTTTTTTTGTCCGTCTTGGATCGTGAAGGACTGCCATTGCCTCTGTCCATCGGAGATCCAAGACGGATAAACCACGTTAGCACTCACGAAAAGAAACAAAAAGAAACAAACAATAAAATCCCCTCATTAAAAGTTCTTGGTGTTCTTAGCCCCTTCTTTCAAGAAGGGGCTAAGCAGGGTTCGGGGCAGCGCCCCGAGGTCTTCCCCTCAGAAAGCAGGTACAGATGATCACAGAAGAATTTGCGCGGCACAGCGAAATCCGGAACGGTGAGCTGATTCGCTACTACGGCAGCGAGACGGACGTAACGGTCCCCGACGATGTCACCATCATCGCAGCGGGGGCTTTTCGTGCGTGCAGGAAACTGACGAACGTCACACTGGGAAAGCGGGTCGCAGCGATTCACGACGATGCCTTTGCGGATTGCCAGAGACTGCGGCAGATTTCGTTCCCGGCGGGGCTGCGGGAAATCGGCGAGCGGGCATTCGCAAAATGCAGCTCGCTTACAGGCATCTCCCTGCCAAAAACCGTTTTCACGGTCGGTAACGCCGCATTCCGGCGCTGCGGGGCGCTGAAAAAGGTCATTCTGCCGGTGTCCCTGGCAAACCTCGGCGCGTTCGCGTTTGCGGACTGCACCGCGCTGGAGGAAATCCTCTTGCCTGAGGGGCTGGATGCCATCCACCGCAGCACCTTCTTCCGCTGCACCGCGCTGCGGCATATCCACATCCCCGAGAGCGTACGCACCATCGGCAGCAACGCCTTCGCGCTTTGCGAAATGCTGACCGACATCAGCCTGCCGGACGGCGTGACCTATATCGGCACCGGCGCGTTCTGCAGCTGCGCGGGACTGCGGACTTTCCGCGTTCCGGAACAGGTGAAATTCCTCGACAACGAGTTGTTCTCCGGATGCCGGAATCTGGAGAGCGTCACCCTGCCTGCAGGGCTCACCCGCATCGGAAACCACACCTTCTCTGCCTGCCGGGCGCTCTCCGCCCCCGAGCTGCCGGAGGGTCTGAAGACCGTTGGCGAAAGCGCGTTTTTCGGCTGCGGCAGCCTGCGCGACATTCGTCTACCGGATGGGATTGAAACGCTTGGCACCGCCGCGTTTGCATGGTGTACCGCGCTGGAGCGTGTCAGTCTCGGAACGACTCTGACGGTCCTTGCGCACGAGACTTTCCAAGCCTGCCGCGCGCTGGTTGAGGTCACCCTGCCGCAGACTGTGAAGGACATTGGCGACCGGGCATTTGCCGGCTGCACTGCGCTGACGGGCATCATGTTCCCCCCGGAACTGGAGAAGATCGGGGACCGCGCGTTTGCGGAAACGGCGGTTGAAGCGGTCAGTCTCCCCGTGCATTTGCGGTCGCTTGGAAAGCAGGCTTACGCCGACTGCAGCCGTCTGGCAACGGTCATTCTGCCGCCCGAGGGCTGTCGCATTGAAAAGGGTGTGTTTGCAAACTGCGGCGGGTTGGAGATTGCCGTCATTCCCGACCGACTCCTGTTCCCGCGCAAGAAGCTGGAGAAATGGCAGCTCGCGCCGGATGCGACGGTTCTGCGGCATCGCGACCTTCAGCTTGCAAACCAACTGGCGGAATATGCCGCGCCCGATACCTCCCCGGAGCGCCGGGACGCTCTGCGCGCAGAGCTACGCGCCGCCCTCCGTCAGGCAAAGCACAAGCCCCGCGCGGAGGAGCCGCAGGAAGGATAAGACCTTGGGGCGCCTACCCAAACCCTGCTTAGGAAACTTCTTGAAGAGAAGTAACGCTACGCTACTGACGGCTGCTTCGCAGCTGTCATTCCTAAGGACCTTCAAGAACTTTCACAGAGAAGGGGAATGGGTGGGATTCTTGAGTGGGTGCTTTTTGGGGGACGTGGGGATGTTGTTGCTGATATGGTCGATTTTTCGAAATACCGTGCCGGGCGCGCGGTATTTTTTCATTCGCGCCCGAAATTTTGCGTCCCCCTCTCGACAAACGGCGCAAAATGTTGTATAATAGGAGTGGAATCTTTCGCACTCAATGAGTAACACCTTCCCGTCAAGCCCTTCTTAGTAAAGTTCTTGGGGTTCTTAGGGGTGACTGGTTGCGCAGCAACCAGTCAGT
>USMO01000023.1 GCA_900555785.1 uncultured Eubacteriales bacterium
TGCGCGCACTGGGACGCCAGCTGGGGCTGCCGGAGGCGCTGGTCAGCCGCCAGCCGTTCCCGGGCCCGGGACTTGGCGTGCGGGTGATCGGCGAACTGACGCCCGAAAAGCTGGAAATTCTGCGCGATGCGGATGCCATCTTCCGCGAGGAGATGGACAAACACGGTGTCAAAGCCGACCAGTATTTCGCGGTCCTGACCAACACGCATTCGGTCGGCGTGGTCGGCGATTTCCGAACCTACGACTATACCATCGCCCTGCGCGCAGTCAAAACTTCGGATTTCATGACCTGCGAGTACGTCCCGGTGCCGCATGAAGTGCTGGGGATCTGCTCGGCAAGAATCGTCAACGAGGTCAAGGGTGCCGGCCGCGTCGTCTACGACATCACCGGCAAACCCCCGGCGACCATCGAGTGGGAATAAGAAACTGCCCCGGAAAAGCGAGAAAAAACGAGCTTTTGCGAGCTTTCAAGAGGTCGGGTCAAAAATGATACCATTTTTGATACCACATAGCACCTCCAACCCTTTATTCTTGCGATCATCAAAAAAAGAGATAGCCTCTCTTGTTTGAATGCTTAAATTCAACAAGCGGGGCTATCTTTCTATTTTATCTTGTTTTTGTCCGATTCGGGAAACAGTTTTCTATCCAAGCAATATACTCTGCATCTGTGATCTTTCCGGTTGCACAATCCTCACGGCGGGAAAGCGCCCGAAATTTCCACTTTTTGAAATCCGCCTCCTTAATCTGCCGTGTGCGAATCCGTGCAGCATATCGCTTGTAGTATTTGCTGTATATCGTAAGTGCCGGATTTTCAGCTGCTTTTAATTTGTATTTTTCCTGTGCGGCGAGCGCTTGGCAGGAACGTGTTTGTCCTTCCTCTACTCGGTCGCAGTAGTTTGTATCGTAGTTTCCTTTCATAACAAAATATCTGCCGCATCGTTTGCACTTCCTGAATTCCAGATCCAGCTCCAACAGCTTTGTGAATTCCAATTCCAGTATTTCCGCAACCGAACGGAATTCATATCGGACAGTCATGCTGTGCGGTGTGCGCAGAAACTCGGTCAGCTTGCCGTGGCTGATTTGATAGGCTTCTTCAAATTCTGCAAACGATTTCGTTGGCATGGACGGAATCTCTGTAACATTTTCTCCGACCGCATTTGATGTTTCGGAAGGGTAAAAAGACACAATCTCGTTTCTGTTGGAGAACGTTCGTCTGTTGTGAAGCTGATTGAAAAGATGATATGGTAACTCTGCCGGTTGCCTGAGCGGCGAAAAGAAAAAAATCCGGTTTTCTATTGCAAAACCGCCCCGGTTGTGGTATGATAAATACAGACTCGGGGAGGTGTATGGCGATGGGCATGATTTACTATTACCGCGAATACGAAGGGGCAGACGCACGCATCCGGTGTGAACGGGGGGAGGATCTGCTGGGTATGACCGGCGACCGATACTATAAGAACGTTATGAACTGCTACCTGCGCAAGGAGGAAACATATCCGATCTACATCCATTATGCCGGAGAGGAATACGCTTCTCCCGACAAGGCGATTGTCAGCCTGATCGACTGGCGAACCACCTGGATGCATTTCGTTTGCGGCGGAAAGGGAATTTTCAACGGGCAGACCGTTCAGGCGGGGGATGCGTTTGTGGCATGGGTGAACGGCCGCAGGACGCTCATCAGCGATCCGGACGACCCGCTCCACTTCTATTGGATCGGTGTCAGCGGCATCAACCATCCGGAAATGCTGGTCAATCTCGGCTTTGAAAAGAACGACAGGGTTTTCCCGTGCCCGTATCTCGATGCCGTGCGGCAGTTTGTCGGGGAGATTGTGTACACCACGGTTTCCGGGCTGAACCCGGTTGGTTATCAGGTTGGCAAGCTGATGCTTCTACTGGCGCATCAGTCGCCTGCTTTTGAAAGCCCGGTTGGCATGGAGGAGCATTATACTGCGGCGGCAAAGCAGATTCTGCGCGACAGTCAGTATCAGATTCCGGTGGAGGATGTGGCTAAAAAGCTGGGTATCTCGCGCAAGCACCTGTGTGTGCTGTTCCGGCGGCAGACAAATGGGTCGGTACGGAATTATATTCTGGAGCATCGCAAGGATCAGGCAAAAAGCTATCTGCTGGAGGGCTACTCTCCGAAGGATGTTGGAATGTTGCTCGGTTACAGCGACTATGCGGCGTTTTTCAGCTTTTTCAAGAAAATCACCGGGCAGACTCCCAGCGAATATGTACGGAACAACCGCAACAAAAAAACGGAGGCAGAGGCCGCAAACGTTGCTGCGAAGGAGGCAAAAAACGAGTGACGGACATTGTAAAAAATGACGAATCAACGGTAACAAAATCACATAAAAAACACGACATGACAGACTTGTAATGACGCGTTTTTTATATTATAATTAAGTCATCACAGGACACGGTCTCTGCAGTGGAAGCGCATCGGTTCCCCGGTGTGACGGCGGAGTGTTCCGGGGGATGACACACTCCGGAAAGCCTGTGACCTTGGCGGATGGGATTCATTTTTTCGGGAATCCCTGAAAAATTTTCAAAAAATTACTTGACAAGGAGGAACAGGTCATGTACAATGCCTTGACAGACAGACAGACAGACAGACAGACAGACAGACAGACAGACAGACAGACAGACCTGGTTGCGCGGCGATCTGCAGATAGCAGGTCTTCTTGCTGCGCACTCCGGCAAAGCGATAGCTGTAGCCCCCCGGGCTGCAGCTGTCGCTTTTTGTCATGTAACACACTGGTTGTGATTACATAGAGCAATTCACGAAATCAGAAAGAAGGAGGCTTTTCTGTCATGAAGCACCGCAGGACTTTGCAGGGAAAGCCGCGGATGAGCGAATCCGGATCCCTGCAGGCGGGAGATTCTCCGCCGTGAGGCAGGGAGATCGTCCGTTCCCGCATCGGAAAAACCATCAGAAAAAGAAAAGGAGATTTTTTATGAAGAAAATGCATTGGATCCGTAGTCTGCTCTGCCTGCTTTCCGCTGTATTCGTGCTGTCCGCCTTTGCCGGGTGCAAGGGAAATAACACGCCGGACAGCGGGACAACCGAGGAAAATCGGGACCCGAACGGGACGAATACCGATGACAGCAACCGGTACGACGCCGAGGGGTATCTGAAAGATTCGCTTCCGTCGAATCTGAACTATGACGATGAGATCAAAATTCTCGGCTGGAACAGCGAGGTGACCGAATTTGAGGTGGAGGACACCAACGAACAAACGGTTGACCGCGCGGTCTGGCGCAGAAACAAGTCCACGGAGGATCGCCTGAAGGTGACCCTGAATTATACGGTGACCAAAGGCGATGTCAGCAACATCAACAATTTCAAAACCGTCGTTCAGCAGGCAGAATCCGGTGGTATGGCATTTGACGTGGTTGCGGCACACACCAGAAGCATCGCGGTCTGTGCGGCGAGCGGACTGCTCCAGAATTTGGGCGGCATTCAGGATTCCTATTTCGATTTTGATGCACCGTGGTGGAACCAGACCATCATTGATCAGACGATGATCGGCGATGTGTTCTACTATGTCACCGGTGACATTGCGCCGAGCCTTGTACAGATGATCTACTGTGTATACTTCAACGCCGATCTGGTGCGGAAACTGGAGCTGGAGTCGCCCTACAGTCTGGTCGACAGCAACGAATGGACGCTGGAGAACATGATGTTCATGACCGAAAACTTCTATCAGGACCTGAACCGCAACCAGAAGGTGGACGACAGCGACAGCATTCCGGTTGGCGGCTGGTACTACGACTGGCCCGCGCTCCTGCACGGCTGCGGCGTTGGGATGGCGGCGCGTGACGATACGGGGGAGCTGATCATTGATCCGAATCTCAAGGGCACCAAGGGGCTGAAGGTGATGCAGAACCTGCAGGACTGGGTGACGCTGGATAACTGCTTTGTTGCCGATTCCGGCAACCCGGTGCAAACGTTCCTGTCGCAGAACGCCATGTTCCTCCTGACCATGAGCGGGCGCGCGCTGATGAGCTTTTCGAACATTGAATTCGAGTATGCCTGCGTTCCGATGCCGAAATATGATTCCGAGCAGGAGAACTACATCTCCACCGCGCGTCAGCCGGTTTCGCTGTTCAGCATTCAGAAGGCTGTTGCCACCGATCGGCTTGCGATGGTAACCGCGGTGATGGAATGCATGGCAAGCCAGGGCTACCGCGAAACCACACCGGTGATCTTTGAAACGGTTATGCAGTATCAGAAGAGCAAGAGCCCGGACATGAGCCGGATGCTGACGCTGATCCGCGACACCGCATGGTTTGATTTTGCCCGTATTTATTCTTATGATCTCGATATGATCTGCGACCGCCCGGGCAGATACCTGGAGCAGAAGCAGTCGTGGTCGGGATACGTCAGCGGAACGATTCCGACGGTGGAAAAGAAACTGGAAAAACTGGTAGCGGATCTTGCCGCTCTGGCAGAAGACTGACCGGCTGCCTGTATTTGAAAGGAGAAGATTATGAAACGTACAGTATCGCTGATTCTTGCCCTGCTGATGATGTTATCGGTCTGCGCTCTGACGGTTTCCGCAGACGCGGTTTCCGGACGGGTTCTGACCGATGGCGAGACGCTTTCGCCCGGATCGCGGGTTTCCGCGTGGGGAACTCCGACGATTGACGGTACACGGGATGACACCGTTTATCAGCCGTGGGGCTCCGCTAAAAGCACGCTGGACGAATATGAGTCCGGCGCGGCGTTTGAAATCTGGTTTGCAAACGATGGAAATTATCTTTACTACTGGCTGAACGTGACGCTTCCTGCAGGCGAAAACGACAAAAAGGTGCTGGATAAGAACGATCTGACCAGACTCTACATTGATTTTGTGAACACGCATACGCAGGTCTACAAGGCAACCGAAAACGAATACCAGAAGCAGTATTTCGCGAGCGGAGCCAAGGAATATCACGGCGGACAGTTCCAGTATACGCCGTCCACTTCCGGCGTGGGAGGCTCCCGCGGCGCAAACCTTGGAATCGGGTCGGTGGCAAATGGGGATGTCGCGTTCGACATTCACTACAGTGATGCCGAAAAATCCAACGTCAGCGACTATGTCATCGAAGCGAGAGTGATTCTGCCGGACTATGTCAAGAGTGCGATTGCGACGAACAAGCAGCCGGTGATCGGTGTCGGCTACGAGGTACGCAACAATTCGAGCGACCCGAAATACAAACTGAGCTATGTCGACAGTGCGATTGCCGAGCCGTATGCGGACGGCAAGGTGAAGTATTTCTCCTGGATCTGGGCAGACTACACCGTGGCGCCCGATCTGGTGCTCTCCAACGGGTCCGACACGAACCGGACCGATTTCGGTCTGCGGACGGAGAACGTGGCAGATGTGACCGGCAAAACCGTGACGGTGGACGGCAGCATGGGTGCCGGAGAGGGCTGGAACGGTCTGCCTTACTACCTGCTGGACAAAACGACCCCGGACGGCAAGACGATTGGCAGTTCGGTGACCGGCAAGGCGTCTGCCCTGTGGGTCAGCGCGGATGAAGAATACATCTACCTCTATTACGAAACCAGTAATACCGACTGGAAGTGGCTTTACTTCCTGCTGGCGTTCGATCCGACGCTCACCACCAACAAGAGCGATCTGTTTGTGGAATACCGCATCGGACTGCTGAAGAATACCGACAAGAACGATTCCAATGCCTTCCGTGCGAAAAACGGAAACGGGACCTTCGGTGCAAATGACGACTATTTCAGCAAAGCCGACTACTGCCTGACCGCAACCGACGGAAAGAAGACGGTGGAGATGCGGATTCCCGTCCCGCAGGCGGCAACCGACGGGCGTGTGCAGGGGGACTATGAGATCCGGATCGGTCTGCTGGAGCGTACCAGCGATGCAAATAACGGCGGCGTGGTGACGTCAAACGGCTTTGACTGGAGCGTTGCGAAGAATCCGCTGGTTCTGCCGTCGGTGAACGATCCCGAGGCGAAGGATCTGCCGGAATGGATTGAAAACAGCAAGCAGAACGCCAACTTTGATTCGCTGAAGGAACTGACCGTCAACATCTTCGGCGACAGCTACTTTGCAGGAAACGGACTGCCCAAAGCGCAGGTCTGGCCCGCACTGCTGGCAACCAAATACGGCTGGAACTACCTGAACTACGGTGTCAACGGCAATATGCTCTCCGGCTTCGGTGATGCCGATGCAATGCCGATGTATAAGCGCTACCGCCAGATGACCAACAACTCGCCCGATCTGGTCATTCTGGACGGAGGACGGAATGACTACAACCACAATGTTCCGATCGGTACGATTGACAGTGAGGACACGAACACCTTCATGGGCGCGATGAACGTGATGATGAAGGGGCTGCGGAAGAAGTTCCCGAATGCGGCAATGGTCTTTACCACGGTCTGGAATTTCCCGGATACCAACAGCGAGAGCTCGCTGACCTATCTCGACTACGCAAAGGCAACCGAGGAGGTTTGCGAGAAGTGGGGCGTTTACTGCTTCAAGGCATATGACCCGGCGACCTCCGGCGTGGATATGCGGAGCGCGGAATTCCGGGCGAAGTACTGCATGTATCCGAACGACATCAGCCACCTGAATCTTTCCGGCATGAAGCTGGTGATGCCCACCTTCGAGAAGTATCTTGATGCATGCATGACGGACTGGGCGAAGAACAAGGATGCGATTCTGGATCGCATTGCGGCGAACACCGGGAATCAGGAAAAGCCCGGAACAACGGAGCCCGCGACCGGTGAGAATACCGGCGCCTCCGGTTCCGGAAGCTCCGAACCGGCGGTTACCACCGGAAAGCCTTCCGGCAGCAAGCCTGCGGACGACAAGGGGTGCAGCTCCGAAATCGGTTCCGGCACGCTCCTTGCCGTGCTGGTCATCGCGGCACTCGCTGCGGTTTCCCGCGGCTTTGCCGGCAGAAAGAAGAAGACAACCCGTTGAATCCGACAGCGCTTTCCCGGCTTTATGCCGGGGGAGCGCTGTAGAATGTAAAATATGGAGAAAAAGGCAATGAAAAAACGCAACCTGTTGACAGAAGATGCGACAGGCACCGCTTTGCGGAGCGATATGCAGATTGTCATTCCGGATGACGCAACCGTCCTGTGCCGGCGAAGTGCCGGACGGCTGGCGCAGGCTCTGACGCAGAACGGGCTTGAACCGGCGATTGTAACCGGGCAGGATGCGACCGCACGGCAGACCGTCCGCATGATCCTGGGAAACGGGGGAATGACCTACCGCGTCACGGTGGACGGTGCGGGCAACTGCAACCTGACCGCCGGATGTGACCGTGCGCTCCAGCAGACTGTGCTGGAACTGTGCAAAAGGGTGAGGGATGGGCTGCTGCCGCGGGTTCCCGCCCTTGAGGGCAGCGCGGAGAACGTGCTGCGCGTGATGTATTATAATGTTTACGGGTATGGAAACCTTGATTCCATTCCCGACCGGCTGGGGCAGCAGGCAGCGCTGATTGCGGATGCCGCACCGGACGTTCTGTGCGTGCAGGAATTTGACCGGCTGCACCGGGGCAGCGCGAAGGCCCTGCTGGAGCAGGCGGGGTACAGCGAGGTTCCGGTGACAGAGGACGGCGGCTTCCTCTATCCCGCCGGCAAGAACTGCGAGGCAATCTTTTACCGTGCCGACCGTCTGGAGCTGTTGCGCTCCGGAGGAGAACCTTATCCGGACCGCGTAGAGGTGGACGGCGTTGAGGTAATCGGCAACAACAGCAACACCAAGTCCACTGCGTGGGCGGTCTTCCGGGAGCGGGCTGGCGGCCGGAGCTTTCTGGTTGTCAATACCCACTTCATGTGGAGCGCGCCGGAACTGACCCGGGCGCAGGCGAATGCCGTGAGGGTGGACAATGCTAGGCGCACGATGGCGCTGATTGACGCAATCCGGGAGCTGGATCCTGCCTACGCGAGTCTGCCGGTCATCTTCGGCGGCGACCTGAACTGCGGCGCGGATTCCGATCCCTGTGCAGTCCTGAAGGCTGCGCTGACTCCGGTTTATGACATGGCGGATACTGAGCGCGACAACATCGGCTATTACGGTGTTTACGCAACCTACGATGAGACTACCGGGCAATACCATTACGGAGAGATTCCGCGTGAGGGCGGCGGGATTGACCATGTGTTTGCGGCCGGGCTGACGGTGCGCAACTATCTGACCGACACCGGCTTCCGCGCACGCATCACCTCCGACCACCTTCCGAAAACCGTTGACCTGATTCTGAACTGAGAAGGCTGCATCGCTTTGCCCGTGCCGGCTGCCGGATCCGGATTGGAATCGGGCAAAGTCCGGGACCTTCCTCGAACACGAAAGGATAACTTATGAAACGATACCGTATCGTTCTCCTGCCGCTGCTTGCCGCGCTGCTGTGCACGGTGCTGGCAGGATGCAGCAAACAGAACAATCAACCGCAGGACAGCGGAACCGGGCAAAACAGCGCCACGGAGGAACCGCTGCAGACGCTGACACTTGCATCGGACGGAAGCACGGAAATGACGCTCTGGCTGGCAAAATCGCTGTGGATCAGTGCGCCGGCAGTCAGAGAACAGCTGAGCGAAATCAGCAAGGCAGTTGAAAAGAAAACCGGAGCCGTTCTGCGGATCCGTTCGGATGCGGATGCAAAGGAATCGGACCGTTCCCGCCCGGGCATTCTGATCGGAAACACCGATTTTGCGGAAAGCAGTACACCCGATACAACCCTGCGCAATCAGGATTTCTGTGTGTCGCAGATCGGCAACAAGATCCTGCTTTACGGAGCATCGGCAGAAGGAACTGCGAATGCGGCGCGCTATTTTCTCAATTACATTGTTCTGAAGCAGAAAGCGGAAAACAAAACCCTGTATTTTCAGCCAGCCGATTGCTTCCGCTCCGCCAAGACCTATGACATTGCAAGCCTGCTCTGCGCAGACAGGGAAATCGGCGGTGCCTTCCGGATTGTCCTGCCCCGAAATGCGGGCGCCAGCGAGCAGATGCTGGCAAATCAGCTGCGCCGCCATCTGTCGGTTCATTACGGGTATGACCTGGAAATCGGAAATGACGGCAGCACCACGGATTACGAAATCCGCATCGGAAAAACCGCACGCACAACCAATGAGGCTGCCGGAACCGGGTTCCGGATTGCCGTTACGGGCGGGTCGATGGAGCTGACGGCGGCAACCGCGCGGGGATACGAAGCAATGACCGAATACCTGCTGGGAACGATGCTGGCTGCCGGTTCCGGCGCAGACTATTCTTTCCCGGAGGGGTGGAGTCATGACGGCACCGCACCGGGATCCGAAAAGGACGGGACGGTTCTTGCGGGACGCGCACCGGATGGGATCCGGGTGATGTTCTATAATGTTTACGGCTATGGCCAGAGCGGTCCGACCAATCTGCGCCAGCAGTTTCAGGCAGGACTGATTGCGGATTATGCACCGGACGTGGTGGGGCTGCAGGAATTTTCTGCTTCCTACCGCGCCACATTTCCCGCAATGCTGGAGAGCATCGGCTACCGGCAGGTTCCCAGCGGTAAGGACAACACGAACTTTACGCCGCTGTTCTACCGTGCGGACAGGCTGGAGGTGGTGGATTCCGGATATAAGCTTTATACCGGCCCGAACGATAACAACTCCAAAAGCCTGACATGGGCAATCTTTCGCGTCAGAGAAACCGGCAAGCAGTTTGTGGCAATCTCTACGCACTTCATGTGGAACCAGCCCGGTATTGACGGTGCGGCGGCGCGGCTGACCAATGCACGGGAAATGCTGGAACTGATTGCGACCCTGCGCTCGCGGGAAGGCTGTGCGGATATTCCGGTGATTTTCGGGGGAGATCTGAACTGCGATCCTTCCTCGGATGCCCTTCAAACCGTCATCGCAGGCGGGTTGACTGAAGCATGGAAAGCGGCAGCGCAGAAAAATGACACCAGCGGTTATCACCAGTACGCGACTTACGATGATACCTGGGGCATCTATACCCAGATTCCGCAGGTCAGCGGAACCCACGCAAACGCCATCGACCATGCCTTTGTTACCGCAGGCACACAGGTCAACCGCTTCTATGCGCTGATCAGTCCTTATACGCTGTACGCATCAGACCATATGCCGATCTTCATTGACATCGGAGTGGACTGACTGCCGGCCTGAAATCGCAGGGCGCAAACGAAAAAAGCATCCGAGAGCTGAAAGGCTTCCGGATGCTTTTTTGAGGCTCTTTGTCAATAGTTGGGGTAGAAAAATCTGACGAAATTGTAAGAAGCCGGTGAAAAGCATAGGGAAAGCGTCACGAAGCGTAGAGGAGTGACGCTTTCCTTAAAACATGGCTTGTGTTACATTACTGAGGATTTTATCGGCAAAATTCAAAGAAACCGCAAAAAGGGAAAGCGAAACACAAGCCTGCGCGATCAACACAAGCCTTGCTTTTTTCTTGCTGTTTAATTCAATCAAAAAGAAGCTGTTTGCAATTGCAATTGCTACAATCAGCAAGCCGGAAAGCAGGGAACAGATTCCGCAAAACACAAAGAAGCGGGTGTCCTCAGAGCCGGCAAAAGGGGAACCTACTATACAACAAAAGTTCAGAAGGCATTCGGTAAACCAGGCACCGAGCAAGCCTATTACAAAAGGGGAAAGAACCGGAATCGTCTTTTTCATATCTCAACACCTTTCACTGTTCGGCTATCCTACCGGCAGATTCACCCGCAGTACCGCAAGACCCGTCTTGCAATTCTCGTGGGCGGCGTGACCGACATCGCCACAGCCGGTGCGCTGCATCTTTTCATCGGTAGTCCTGCCGACTGGACCGGCACGCTTGCCCCGCTCCTCTGGCAGGCAGAAACGACCGTGCAGATCACGGCCAAGCGGGAGTGGGGCAGCGTTCCAAGGTCTTCTCCTTATTCTTTGTCCTCTTCCTCGAACATTTGCATTTGTTCGGCGGGAGACTGCGGGGGGCGATAGGGGATGCCGAGGTGTTCGTAGGCGAGACGGGTGACGCATCTGCCTCGGGGGGTTCGGCTGAGGTAGCCGATCTGCATCAGGTAAGGCTCGTAAACATCCTCCAGCGTGACCGCTTCTTCTCCAACGGTTGCCGCAAGCGTCTCCAGACCGACCGGTCCGCCGTCGTAGAAATCAATAATCGTCTTCAGCATCCGGCGGTCGGTGTTGTCCAAACCGAGCTCGTCAATTTCCAGCGTTGTCAGCGCATAGTTTGCAATCGCGGAATCGATCTCGCCGTTGCCCTTGACCTGCGCAAAATCGCGCACGCGTTTGAGAAGCCGGTTGGCAATTCGGGGTGTTCCACGGGAGCGTCCGGCAATCTCACGGGCGCCGTCGGGGGAGATGCCCATGCCGAGGATCCCGGCGCTCCGGGTAACGATCTGCGCCAGCTCGTCGGTCGCGTAAAGCTCCAGTTTCATCAGAACACCGAACCGGTCGCGCAAAGGGGTCGTCATCTGTCCGGCGCGCGTCGTGGCGCCGATCAGCGTGAACTTCGGCAAATCAATCCGCAGACTGCGCGCGGACGGTCCCTTGCCGATGATAATGTCCAGCGCGTAATCCTCCATCGCGGGGTAGAGAATTTCTTCCACCTGACGCGGCAGACGGTGAATTTCGTCAATAAAGAGTACGTCTCCCTCGGAAAGATTGGTCAGCAGCGCAGCCAGGTCGCCCTGCTTTTCGATGGCGGGACCCGAGGTGATGCGGATGTTGACGCCCATTTCCGCCGCAATGATATTGGCGAGCGTCGTTTTTCCCAAGCCGGGAGGTCCGTACAGAAGCACGTGGTCCAGCGGGTCTCCACGCTTTTTTGCTGCGGCGATGTAGACCTTCAGAATCTCCTTCGCCTTTTCCTGCCCGATGTAGTCATCCAGCAGCTTCGGGCGCAGGGAAAGCTCGGTCTCGCTGTCATCCGAGGTGTAACCGGTGTTCATAATCCGGTTTTCAAAATCGTATTCGTTCATATCCATAGCCGACCGTCACTCCTTCCGCGTCAGAACCGCATCAGATTTTTCAGCGCTGCGCGGATGATGGCTTCCAGCTCCAATTGGTCGGTGTCGACCGTTTTCAGCGCTGCCAGCGCCTCCGGGCGGGAATAGCCAAGCACCACCAGCGCGTCGACCGCTTCGCTGAGTTTTCCTCTTCCGGCAGGGGATGCCGGGGCAGCTGCGCTCATGCCGGGAATCTCCGGAATTGCGCCGCCGTTCTCCTTCAGCAGCTTGTCCTTCAACTCGAGAATGATGCGCGCGGCGGTCTTGGGACCGATTCCGTTTGCGCGGGAGATGGTCTTACGGTCATCGGTGCAGACCGCGAGCGCGAACTTTTCCGGGGAGAGCAGGG
>USMO01000024.1 GCA_900555785.1 uncultured Eubacteriales bacterium
AAGCCTGCCCCGGCTCCGAAGCCCGCTGTTGAGGATGACGATTTCGACGATATTCTCAACATGATGAAGAACGCAAGAAAGAATCAGTAATACCGCCTCCCCGGCTGCCGCTCTGGCAGCCGGGGTTCCTTTTTTTGCTTTTTGTCTATAGTTGGGGTAGAAAAAATCTGACGAAAAATTTTTTGGTGGATTCGGGTGGCGCAGAGGATAAAGAGAGAGCGGCTATCGCACGTTGGGGGTGTGATGGTGGCTTTTTTGTTTGAACTGGCAGAATGTTGGAGGAGGAGTGGAAATAAGGGGTGCGGTGGTAAAATTCACGAAAAAATCAGACAGCAGAGGATGTTTTTCTGACGCATTCATGAGGGGTTCATATTTGCGTGGTAAAATAAAAAGGTGTAAACTCTAAGACTGTGCCCGGATGGGTGCGGGGGAAAGGAACTTTCTGCTTTATGATCAAAATAGAACATCTTGTCAAGAATTACGGTGCGAACTGTGCCGTTGATGACATCAGCTTTGAAGTGGGGGAAGGGGAGATTGTCGGATTTCTCGGACCGAACGGTGCGGGGAAGAGCACGACGATGAACATTCTGACCGGGTACTTATCCTCGACCTCGGGCAAGGCTTTTGTTGGCGGCATTGACATTCTTTCGGACCCGATCGGTGCGAAGAAGCTGATTGGCTATCTGCCCGAGCAGCCGCCGCTGTATCTGGACATGACGGTTGAGGAGTACCTGAACTTCAACTACGAGCTGAAGGGCTGCAAGCTGGACCGCGAGGCGCATCTGTCCCAGATTTGCGACACCGTCAAGATCAAGGACGTATACAAGCGGATCATCCGCAGTCTGTCGAAGGGATACCGTCAGCGTGTGGGCATTGCGCAGGCGCTGGTCGGAAATCCGAAGGTGATCATTTTCGACGAGCCGACGGTTGGTCTGGACCCCAAGCAGATCATTGAAATCCGGAATCTGATTCGGGGGCTGGGAAAGGCGCACACGGTCATTCTTTCCACGCACATTCTGCAGGAGGTTCAGGCGGTCTGCGACCGGATTATCATCATCAACAAGGGCAAGATCGTTGCGAACGAGAAGACCGAGAACATTTCCGGCGCGGTTGACCGCTCCCGGCGGTTCAACGCGAAGATCTGCGGTCCGCAGAAGGAGGTTCTGGCGATGCTCCGGTCGCTGCAGGGGGTGGCGTATGCCGAGGCGCTGGCAGAGCGGGACGGCGATGCTTACACCTACATGATTGAGAGCGATTACGGTGTGGACATCCGCAAAAAGCTGTTCTTTGAGCTGTCTGCCCGGGGCTGGGCGCTGGTCGGGCTGGAGGCGCTGGGCATGAGCCTGGAGGATATCTTCATTTCGGTTGTGGACCACTCCGAGGAACGCCAGCCGCGCGGCGGCACGCAGCGTGTCTCCCGCCGTCAGAAGACGACGGAGAAGAACACGCTGGAGAAGGAAGTCGGTGCGTCGCTGGTTGAGGACGCGAAAAAGCAAAGAGCCGAAGCCGCCCTGCACGATACCGAGGACGACGATTGATCAGGAAAGGAACATAACACTATGCTTGCCATTTACCGCAAAGAAATGCGTTCGTATTTCATTAACCCCATCGGGTACATTTATCTCGGTGTTTTTCTCGTATTTTCGGCGCTGCTCTGCTGCTACACGACGCTGATTTCCGCGAGCTACAGCACCTCGTCCTACTTTACCTATCTGATGTTCTCCTTTATCATTCTCATTCCGATTCTGACCATGCGTCTGTTTGCCGAGGAGCGGAAACTCCGCACCGAGCAGCTGCTTCTGACCGCGCCGGTGACGATTACCGGCATGGTGATGGGCAAATACCTGGCGGCGCTGACGCTGTATGTGGGCGGCATTCTGCTGTCCTGCGTCAACTTTATTCCGCTTTACGTCATCGGCGCGGCTGAGCGGGCAGGCGAGAGCGACTACGCGCTGACGCACATCGGTCCGGTGACCGGCGAGATTGTCGGCAGCGTGATTGCGATTATCCTGCTGGGCGCTGCGCTGATTGCGGTCGGAACGCTGATCTCTGCGCTGACCGAGAACCAGCTGTCGGCTGCGGTTATCACCGTTGGTGTCATCGCAGTGATGGTGCTTCTGAACGTGCTCAACCTGCTGACCGACAGTGACGGACAACCCATCATCGGCAGCTACGCCGTGCGTTTTGTCATCGGCTGGGTGTCGGTGATGAGCCGCTTCTCGGCGTTCAGCCAGGGCATGTTTGACTATTCGGCTCTCCTGTACTATTTCTCGCTTGCGTTCATTTTCCTGTTCCTGACGGTACGGGTCTACGAAAAGCGCCGTTGGGGCTGATCGGATGCCGCACGGAACAAACGGAAAGGATAGAAACATATGAGGAAACGAATCATCCGCTCCAAACGGGTGCGCTACGGCGGAATGACCGTGCTGCTGACGGTCCTGCTGGTTGCGGTCGTGGTGCTGGGGAATGTGCTGGTCAGCACGCTTGCCAAGCGCTACTCCTGGTATACGCCGATGACAGGCAGCGCGGATTACCGGGTGACCGAAACCTGCTACAAGCTGCTTGGCGCAACACTGGGGCAGCAGGAGAAAAAGGTCCGCATTATTTTCTGTGATACGGCAGAAAATGTGGAGGCAAGCTCCACCACATCGTATGTATACCGGACCGCGCAGCAGATGCAGGCACGTTTTCCGGAGAAGATTTCGATTGAATGCCACAACATCTGGTTGGATCCCGACAGCGTGCGGGAATACACTTCCACGCTGGACCCCTCCACAGCAGAGACCGTGCAGACAACGCTGAAATCCACCAGTGTCATCATCGTTGGAGAGGATTACTACCGCGTTTACGACCACAGCTCTTTCTTTGTGTTCGAAAACGGCGACACCTCCAATCTGTGGGCATATAACGGCGAGCGGAAACTGGCGGCAGGCATCCTGCATGCCATTGAAAAGGACGCGCCGGTTGTCTGCCTGACCACCAATCACGGCGAGGTGTTCTACGATTACGAGCTGTTCTATCTGCTCGACGATGCGGGCTACACGCTGCGCTATGTCGACCTGTATAAGGACCCGATTCCGGACAACTGCCGGCTGATTATCAGCTACAACCCGAACTCCGACCTGACGGTGACGGACGGAGTTTCGGCAACCTCGGAGATTGACACGCTGAATTCGTTTTTGGAGACCTCCGGCAACTCCTTCCTCGTGTTCCTGGAAGACGGAACGCCGTCCCTGCCGAACTTTGAGGCGTTCCTGCAGGATTGGGGCGTGGAAACGCTCTATTCCGAGGACACGAACGGCAACCGGTTCCGCTATATGGTGCAGAATTCGTCGCAGTCGCTGACATCGGACGGCTATACCATCTACGGAGAAGCCGCAAGTGCCGGGCATGCCGGGGAGCTTTTGCAGGGGCTGAACCGCAAAGCGGTCTTCAAGAACGCAACGGCGCTGCGTGCCGCAAACGGCTTTGTCAGCGCAGGGGACGGCAGCTATACGAAGGATAACCGCACGCTGTACGGTCTGTACGGCAGCGGTTCGGGCGCGGTCGCCTGGGCAAACGGCAAACCGGTTGACGCGGCGCGGTCGATGCTGATGACCCTGACCGAGCAGACCAACGCCTCGGGTGGGAAATCCTATGTCGGCGTTTGTGCATCGGTCGACTTTGCAACCGAGAGTTTTCTGCAGTCGGCGGTGTATGGCAACACCGACTCCATGATGCGCCTGTTTACAGACCTCGGCAAGACCAACACGCCGGAGGGGCTGACCATTAAGCCGTTCCAGTCCAAGGGAATCAGCACCATTACAACCGCGCAGATGTGGCGGTGGACCGTGATTCTTGCAGCCATTCCGGCAGTCGTCTGCACGGTGCTTGGCGTTGTGATTCTGGTCCGGCGCCGCCGTGCCTGAGAGGAGGAGCCATCATGAAACAGTTGAATTCCGGAAAGATCCGGCATGGGATCTGCGCAACCGCGATCACCGCGATTGTGATTGTTGCGGTCCTTCTGATTAACGTCGGCTTCGGTGTGCTTTCCGACCTCAGACTTTGGATGATCGACCTGACCAGCGAGAAAATGTACACGCTGACCAACGAAACGGTTGAAATGCTGGACGGTACTTTCCGGCAGGTCAATGAAAAGCGCGCACAGGACGGGGAAGAGAACGTGCAGGTGGACATCATCTTCTGCGCTGACCCGGACCTGATTAAGAGCAACGAAAAGATGCGGTACATCTATTACACCGCCCGCGCGTTGGAGCGGAAGTTCCCGAAGAGCGTCAAGGTTTCCACGACCAACGTCTGGACCAACCCCTCATCGGTTGACCGTTACCGCACCAACTCCTATTCGTCCATTTACCAATCCAACATCATTGTGGCAAGCGGCTCCGAGTTCCGCATGACCTCCATTGATACCTATTACACCTACAACACCGACACCTCGACCGACTCCGAGCCTTGGGCATTCAACGCCGAGAAGAAGTTCACGCAGTCGATTATTGCGGTGACCAAAGCCGAGTCGCCGATCTGCGGCATCACGACCAATCACGGCGAGGCGCTGGCAACCGAGGAGGGCAGAGCGGAATACAGCGAGCTGCTGAACGTCATCCGCAATGCGGGCTATGAGATTCAGTATCTGAATCTTTCGACCGATGTAATTCCAGAGAACTGCCGCCTGATTCTGACCTTTGACCCGCAGACCGATTTCCTGGGCAAGAAGGATTCCCCCACGGGCGTCTCCGAGCTGTCGCAGCTGGACACCTTCCTCGGGAAAGCATACTCCTACATGATCTTTGTGGACGCAGACACCCCGGTGCTGACCAATCTGGAGGAATTTCTGTTGGAGTGGGGCATCAGCTTCAACCGGCAGAAGGACGAAAACGACAACTGGACCGGCAACTGGCAGGTCAAGTCCAACACCTCGCTGGATGCGGACGGGCTGTCGGTCATCGCCGACTACGAGAAAGAGGCGCTGGGCGGCAATATCACCAAGGATATGCGCGAAAAGGGCGGTTCCCCAAAGGTGGTATTCGGAAACGCGATGCCCATCAGCTATTCTCCCTCCTATGAGCTGACCTATCAGCTGCCGGACGAGGAGAACGACATCGGCGCCTTTACCTACGGCTCCTATTACCGCAACAACCACAGCCGGGCGATTTACGATATGTTCCGTGCTACGGCAGAATCGACCGCCTACGGGCTGATGAACGGCGTGCGGACGGCTGACCCGATTGACACCCTGGGCAACTATCGCCTGATGACCCTGACGCGCGAGAGCCGCACGGTCGGAGAAGGCAAGGGGTACACCAATGTCAACGACTCCTCGTATGTCTGTGCAGTCGGCTCCACCGAGTTTGCAAGCAACAAGCTGCTGGGCTCCAATGCCTACGGAAACACCGATGTGCTGCTGGAAACGCTGCGGACAATCGGGCGCGAAGTCGTTCCGGTCGGTCTGAGCTTCAAGCCGCTGTACAGCGCGGAGATGACGCAGTCGTCCTCTTCGTCCTCGGGCAGCACGGCAACCGTTTACTACACGCAGGCGGGCAACGTAGCGTGTACGGTTGTGCTGGCGGTCCTGCCGGCGGTTGTAATGGCAGTGCTCGGCACGGTGGTGCTGGTCAGACGGAAATTCCGCCACTGATGCAAAGAAAGGATAACGGCACAAACCGATGAGAAGCGAAGAAACTGTAGTCAATATTCTGTTCGACGCGGGGAAGGGAACCACACCGCTGACCAGCCGGGAAGGCACGGTCGGCGCCCCGCTGGGCGAACTTCCGGTGCCTTCCCGGAGCGGATACACCTTTGCCGGGTGGTATCGCGGGGAGGTCCCGGTCACTGCCGCAACCCTGATTGAGGGGACAGCGGATGTCAGACTGACCGCAAAGTGGGAAAAGGTCAGCGTGAAGGAACGCAAAAAGACCGTGATGTGGAAACAGAAGGTCACGGCAGCCTGCCTGGCAGTTGCAATCGTGTTCCTGACGGCGGCAATCCTGATTGCGAACCAGATCGTGATGATCTATCACCTGACCGACGAATATGTCGACGCGGACGGCGTGAAGCACTCCGACCGCTACACCATCAAGAAGGAATCCGGCGTTTACAAGCTGTTTGACCGCGGCGGCAAGCTGATGGAGACCACCGAAAACGGATACACTTCATCCTCCGACAATGTGCGGTATGAGGTCTATGTCGCGGAAAAGAGCGGCAACCAGTACCTGATCAATACCGCGAGCGGCTCCTATGAAACCTACGCCGTCGTTGACTACGATGCCGGCAGCGGCGAATCGCTGGGCGGCACGGTCAAAAACAAGCGCGTGATGATGTTCCCGCGCGTGGGGCAGGATAACACCTACTCCATCTCGGTTACCAATCAGTACGGCAGCTTTACCTTCTATCGCGACAAGGTGGAGAACACCGATTCCTCCACCGGCAAGAAGTACACCACAACCGTGAACGTCAAGAAGGGTGACAACCTGATTCTGGCGTCCTATGACCCGACGCTGTTTGCAAGCCTTTGCGTCAGCTGCGGCTACACGCTGACCATGCAGAAGCTCGACCTGACGGACGCAGAAGCGCCGCGAAAGGCAGACGGCAGCATCGACCTGAACGCATACGGTCTGGTGGACCGCTACGACGAAACCGGAAAGGTGAGCTATTCCCCGGCGGTTTATACCATCGTCAAGGGCGCTTCGCAGGCAGACGGCTCGATGACCGCAACCGATGAAAGCTATACGGTCAGAGTCGGCGATGCGATTCTTTCCGGCGGCGGCTACTATGTCCAGCTGGAGGGGCGGGACGCGGTGTATATCGTCAGTTCCTCGATTTCGGAGACGGTTCTGCAGCCCGTTGAGGCGCTGGTCACTCCGGCGCTGGTCTACCCGATGACCGTCAGCACCTATGTTATGGTCAACGATTTCTTCCTGGGCACGGTTGCGGATATGTCCAAGATTGACCAGGACGATGAGGACGCAAGCAAAGAGAATATCAACATCATAACCTCCTTTGATTTTGTTGATCTTGCCAAGCGGCAGGATTAGCTCTATTCCTCCACGCCTTATTGGCGAACCAAGGAGCACGGCGCAACGATGGCAGACGGCTTTGTGCTGGACAACGACAGCGTGTCGACCGTGCTCGGAAACCTGTATCAGATGGAATTTGTCGGCTGTAAGGTGCTGAACCCGACCAACGATGACCTGCGGCAATACGGGCTTTACGAAAACATTTTCCTGCTGCGGTTCAAGTACGACCCGAAAATTGCCTCGGGCGGCTCGGACAAAAAGGATTGGGCTGACAACTGGGTTTTCATCAGTCAGAAGACCGAGAACGGCACCTACTACGCCTATTCGTCGATGTACGATATGATTGTGGAGGTCGATCAATCCTACTTCTCCTTCCTGGAGTGGTCGGATAGCCATTGGTACAACAAGTATTTCTTCCAGCAGAACATTTCGTATGTCAAGCAGATGACAATCAAATTCGGCGGCAAGCTGTACGACATGACGATGGACAACTCGCTTTCCTATGTCTACTACGACAAGGATGAGGACCTCGGCCTGGCAAGCGGGACCGTCATGGACCCGATGAAAGGGGAACTGACGCAGCTGAGCAACGGCAACTACCGCTACACCGATTCGGACGGCAAGAAGTACACGCTGCTGTCCTCAACCGTCAGCAAGCAGTACAACGAAAGCGGAACCGCAACCGGAAAGTACGTCTATACCAAGACCGGCACGCTGATTGACCTGAAGACCGGCACGCTGAGCGAGGACGGCACGACCTACACCGTTACCAAGACCGGGCGGACCTATCACGTCTATTCAATCGACATGAACGCGACGACCGTCAAGACCTATTACACCAACAACGGGACCAAGACCTCCTCGGTCATCTACCGAGACGAGCGGGGGACTGAGGTGACGGTCAGCTCAGGCACCAACAACCTGCGGGTCATCTGCAACGGCACGCGGATGGATTACCGGATTGAGGAAACGGTCACAACCGACACCGGCAAGACCGAAACCAATTCCTACACGGCACTTGACAACTTCCGCCGGCTCTATTCCAAGCTGCTCTGGTACTCCATTGAAGGCGATGTGAACGAAAACGAACTGGGCGCAAGCGTGAAGGACTACGTGAAGGACCACGAAGCAACGATGGAGATTACAATCCACGTTGAGGACATGGCATCGATCCTGAACCGCGACAACTACACCGAGAACAATAAACAGAGCCTGGTAATCCGCATCTATGAATACACCGAGCGGAAAGCGCTGCTGACCGTTGAAGTCCTGGCAGACGAGAACGCAACGCCCGACCCGACCAAGATCACCAAGGGCTTCTATGTGCTCTCCAGTGAGATGGAACTGATCGGTCAATACGTGCAGGACTTTGTCAACGGCAAACTCCTGCCCAAGGCAAGCTGAATAAAACAAAAGCCCCCCAAGGCGCACCTGCGATCAAGCAGGCAGCCTATGGGCGGTGCTTGGGGAGACGGCATGGCAGATTGATTCTGCTGTGCCGTTTTTCTGTCTATCCAGCGCCCCTTACGCCCGCAACCGCTTCAAACCTACCCATATCATTGCGCGGCAGCCCCCAACCGCCGCACAGTCGACCCCGTAGGGGCGCCAGCAGGCGGGATCTCCGAACGACAGAGATGGTGAAACCGCCACTATCTAAGACGGATAAAAAGAGTATCATCTACATTTCGAATAGCCCACCATATCATTGCGTGATTCATACCGCTTTTGTCCGTCTTAGATACTAATTGACTGGCTTACCTCTTCTACCCCTCGGAGATCCCGCCTGCTGGCGCCCCTGCGGGGTTCGACTGCGCGGCGGTTATGGGCTGTTGTGCTTGCTGTTTCGTCCGTCTGCGCCGCTCCGCTCAGGATGACACAGAGGGCTATTCGGGGCGTGAGATATATGGTTTATATCCGTCTTAGATACTGATAGACTGGATTACCTCTATCGTTCGGAGATTCCGCCTGTTGGCGCCCCTGCGAGGTTCGACTGGGCACCGAAGGTGCCTTGCTCTGAGATGACACAGTGGGGTATTCGAAACGTGAGTTGTACAATTTATATCCGTCTTAGATAGTATTGTTCACCACCTACCTAACAATGCCTGCAAGCCGACCGACAGCGAATTTTTGCCCGGTTGGCAAAAAGCGGTTATCGCCCACCTAACGTGTGCGATAGCCGCTCTTTTTATAAAATTTTAACCTACCCAGACAGACCCAAAACTTTCCTCAGCCGGGGTTTGTCCCCCGCCCATTCGTCGCACCGCGTCTTGCCGCGCAGCACGGAAAGTTCAGAAGCACTGTATACAAACCCCGGCTGAGGAAAGTTCGGGGAGGATGAGGGAGGTTTGGAGGGAGAAGGGACCCCACCCGAAAGGGGGTCCCTTCTCCCTCCAAGGTCTTCCTCCTTCTCCCCTCTACCCTTCGCGGAACATCCGGTCCAGACGCTGGGCGAGGTCGGGAGACGGTTGCACGAGCGGGAGACGGTACTCCGGCAAACAGAGGCCGAGACAGGACGCAGCATATTTGACGGGGATCGGGTTGACTTCAGCGGAGAGCGCCTGCAGAATCGGGCGAAGCTCCTGTAAACGAAGCGTGGCGCGGCGATAGTTGCCTTCGGCGCAAAGCCGGCAAAGTTCCTGCATCCGACCGGGCAGAAGATTCGACGCAACCGAAATCACCCCCAAAGCGCCCAGCTTCATCGCGGCAACCGTCTGATGATCGTTCCCCGTGTAAACATCCAAATCATCCCCGCATTCCGCAACCAGCTGCTCCAAAAGCCCAAGGTCGCCGGACGCCTCCTTGACCGCGCAAACCCGCTCCAGCTTCGCCAACTCCCGGTAAACAGGCAGCGTCAGCGTCATGCCGGTCCGAGCCGGAACATTGTAAACAATCACAGGCTTGACCGACGCCTCGGCAATGGCACGGTAGTGCGCGAGAATCCCGCGGTCGGATGCCTTGTTGTAGTAGGGTGTAACCGCAAGAACCGCGTCTGCTCCGGCAGAACAAACCATGCGGGCGAGTTTGACGGCGCGCTCCGTGCAGTTGGACCCGCAGCCAGCCAGAAGCGGGACCCTGCCGGCAATCGCCTCCGCAGCCACGGCGGTCAGCTCGCGATGCTCGTCAAAATCCAGCGTGGCGCTCTCGCCGGTCGTGCCCGCAACCAGAATTGCCGCAATACCGCCCGCAATCTGCTGCTCGATCAGCTCCCCCAAAGCCGCGCGGTCGATCTTCCCCTCCCGAAAAGGCGTGATCAGCGCGGTCGCAGCGCCGGAAAAAACAGTCGGCTTGTGTAAACTCATCCGAAAATTCCTCCTTTGATCGACAAAAGACTTGCAATCCGGGCGATTTTGGTATATAATATAGGGTACGGACCCGAACGGACCCAACCGAAAACCGCCGTTAGCAGCATATGCATGCCCGCGCGGTTTTGCGAAAGAAAGGATGTTTTTCCGATGAGCGATTTGATGACCAACGAACTGCCCGCAACCGACCTCCGGACAGCGGATTTTGACTATGACCTGCCGCAGGAGCTGATTGCACAGCACCCGACAGAGCGGCGCGACGCCTCCCGCCTGATGGTGCTGGACCGCAAGCAGCACACCATCGAGCACAGGCACTTTTCGGACCTGACCGACTACCTGCGCCCCGGCGACGTGCTGGTCGTCAACGATTCCAAGGTCATCCCCGCGCGGCTGTACGGGCATGTCAAGGACCGTCCCGAAGCGGCAATTGAGCTGCTGCTGCTTCGACAGCGGGAGCTGGACCTTTGGGAGGTGCTGGTCAAGCCGGGCAAGCGCGCAAGAACCGGCATGCAGCTGGTGTTCGGCGACGGCATGCTGACCGGCGAGGTCACCGACATTGTGGAGGAAGGCAACCGGCTGATTCGGTTCGACTATGACCGCGCGGAGCATGCGAATATTTACGACATCCTGCACAGAATCGGTCTGATGCCCCTGCCGCCCTACATCACCGAGCAGCTGAAGGACAACGACCGCTACCAGACCGTTTACGCGCGCGAGGAAGGCTCGGCGGCGGCGCCGACAGCCGGGCTGCACTTTACGCCGGAGCTGCTCGACCGCGTGCGCGCAATGGGCGTTGCGGTCGTGCCGGTAATGCTCCATGTGGGACTGGGGACCTTCCGTCCGGTGAAGGAAGACAACATCCGCGACCACATCATGCACACGGAGTTCTGCTCGGTCAGCGAGGAAAGCGCAAGGATGATCAACGAATGCAAGCGCGCCGGAGGGCGGCTGATTTGCGTGGGAACCACCTCCTGCCGGACGATTGAAAGCGTGGCGAACGAGGACGGGACCATCCCCGCCAAAAGCGGCGATACGGGCATTTTCATCTACCCCGGCTACCGTTTTAAGGCGGTTGACGCGCTGATTACCAATTTCCACCTGCCGCAAAGCACCCTTCTGATGCTCGTTTCCGCCTTCTACGACCGCGACCATATCCTGGAGGCTTACCGCACCGCAGTAGCGGAAAAATACCGGTTCTTCAGCTTCGGCGATGCGATGTTTATCCAATAAAATCCGCATGATATGCGCATTCGATAGCAATAATATGCGCATTCTATATTGACAAAACAAATAAAATGTGCTATACTGTTTGTGAAAGGAGTGGATTGCATGTCAAAAGTTTCTACCAACATTAGCCTGGATGCCGAAACCAAGGCAAAAGCGCAGGTCATGCTTGCTGACCTGGGGCTGGACCTTTCTACCGCTGTCAATATTTTTCTCCGGCAGATGCTCTATGAGGGCGGGATTCCGTTTTCCATCACAAGGGAGATTCCGAACCAAACGACGCTTGCTGCCATGAAAGAAGCGCAGGAAATGGTTCGCTCGCCTGAGCAATACCGGAAATATGACAACGTGGACAGCATGATGGAGGATATTTTGGGAAATGTATGAGATCGTTCCGTCAAATCAGTTCAGAAAAGACCTGAAACTCGCGCAAAAGCGCGGATACGACCTGAGCAAACTCAAAGTGGTCATCTCTACCCTTGCAAGCGGTGAAGCGCTGGAACCTCGCTATCGCGACCATCTGTTGACCGGCAATTACGGCGGATTTCGGGAATGCCATATCCAGCCTGATTGGCTCTTGGTATATCAGATAGACGGCGAGCGCCTGTTTCTGTTTCTGGCACGCACCGGAACGCATAGCGATTTGTTCTGATACCCCGGATGACTTTCCCTAAAATAAAAAGATTCCCCTTACCGCAAGTTCTTTGCACAAGTCCGTTAAAAACGGACAATTGAAAAAAAGAGCCTCCTATGGTAG
>USMO01000025.1 GCA_900555785.1 uncultured Eubacteriales bacterium
CGGTCTCTGCTGCGGAGCTGACCGCCGAGGTCCTGACCTGCCGTGCCCGCGCGGACGGCGAAAAGCTGGCAATCGATGCGGAGATTGCGGTCAGCGGGACCCTGCGCGGGGAGAAGACCGTGCCGGTCCTGGCAGAAGCCGGAATCGGTGCCGCATGGCAGGCGCCCGGCGCGGTTTATACCGTTTGCTATCCCGCCAAGGATGACACGCTTTGGACCGTTGCAAAGCGCTATCACACGCCGGTCTCCGGTCTGATTGCGAAAAATGCGCTGGCGCAGGCGCCCGCCGCCGATGCGGAGGATTCCCTGCTTGGCGTGAAATACCTGATGATCTGATGCAAAAAAAGACCTTGAGGCTTGCCTCAAGGTCTTTCCTTGTATACGCGCGCGTAGGTCTCGCGGCAAAGGCGCTCGTCTTCTGCCTGCATGGCGCGCTCGTTTTCCCGCACGGATTTTGCCGGGTCCGGATAGATGGGCGGCAGGATGTGCACGGTGTAAGCCTGTTTGGGAAAGCCTGCGCCGTCGGTCCTTCCGGGCTGATCTGCCATTGTGACGAACAGCGGAATGACCGGAACCCCGTTTTTTGCCGCGTAGAAGTATGCCCCCGGCTTGTGAGGGCGGGGCTTTCGGTAGTTCCACCACATGGCTTGTTCGGGATAGACCAGCACCAACCCACCGGATTTCAGAATCAGACTAAGACTTTCTCCGAATTTTCGCTGCGTTCGCAGATTGGAACTGAGCGGGAGCGTGTCGCAATGCCGCATCAGAAACCCGATGATGCCGGGGATGAAAACGTTGTTTCCCTTAATGACCCGCCAGAAGCGATGCCGCCCGGGTACTTTTTTTGCCGCTTTCTGCACGCAGAGGCTTTCGAACTTCGAGAAATGATTGGACGTGAGAATCGCGCCGCCCTCGCGCGGCAGCCCGCGCAGGTTCTCCTCGCCCTCCAGCGTGATGCGCAGATCATGTCCGAACCACAGCAGCAACAGTCCGGCAAGCCTGCGCGCCAGGAACGCTTTGAAACGGTTCGCGGGCTTTTCCTGCAGGTAATCCACCTCATCCGGGGCGAGCGGGTGCCCGGGCGGGTCCGGTTCCACATCTGTGAACCAGTTCTCCCCGCCCGCAGCCTCCAGCGCGGCAATCTTATCCAAAATTGCTGTCCGTTCGGCGTGCGCAGCCGCGCGCTTTGCTTCAGAACTCATATGCGTCAAGCCGTTCGGTCAGCGGCACTTCGACCGTTTCCGGACGCAGGACCGTGCGAAAATTTTGGTCCGCGAGCGCAATGCGGCGGGCGTTGTGGTGCAGCGCCCGGTTAGCGGAGAGCTGCGCCAGCCGGTCCTTCAGACCAAACGCGTGGCGAATGGCGCGCAGGTCCTCCCAATAGGCGGTCTTTTTGGCATATTCCCAGAAAATTTCACCATATGCAATGTCATCATACTGCCAAGGCTTGAAGAACATATTATAGTGGATCAGAAACGGCGTGCCGGGATAATTTTTGTCGATCGACATCTTGTTCCAGCCGGTCTCCAGGTAGAGCACCTGACCGAAGCACAGCGCATTCAGGTAGTCCTGGTCCGGGCAAACCGTGTCGAAATGGTAGGTCTCCAGCAGATAGGTGAAGCGCTCGCGGATGCCCTGCAGACGGAACTGGTCCAGGTTCATCACCAGCACGCCGGAGTTGAAATAGTCGCGGTAGGGGATTCCAAGCCCGCCCTCGGCGTAAAGCCGGAAATCCTCATGGCTGGCGATGATGGCATCCGGGACCGCCGCAACCAGCCGCTCGCCAAGGGGCACGCGGTACAGTGCCGTAATGTCGCCGTTGATTGCAATGTCGGCATCCAGATAGATTGCCTTTCGGTACTGCGGAAACAGCGTCGGAATGAACAGGCGGTAATAGATGGAGGGCGTGTAGTAGTCGCGCAGTCGGAGCTTTTCGAGAATCGGCGCAATCAGCGGGCGCACGTCGACAAATTCCAGCGTCACGCGGTCGGTCTGCATGGCAAGCAGCCGGGCTTTGCCGTCCTCGCGCAGCCCGTCGTTCAGGATGTGAACACGGCAGACTGTGGAGGGGGCGAGGTTGTCGATCATCGAGCGCAGCGCGACCGACAGAAAGGGCAGATAGTTGTCGTCACAGGAAAAGAAAACCGGTACGGTCGTAGAAAGATTCATCATGCATTCTCCTTTTTTGCGTGTGTGGCGGTCAGAGCCTGCCACCGGGTGAGGATGTCGTCAAATTCGGTGATGCCGAGCGTGCTATGCAGCGCGTCGACCTGCCAGGGCTTGATATTGCGGGTGCGGAACCGGGGGAACCACAGAATGGTCATGGAAAAATGCCGGATGACCGTGTCCTCCCGGTGGCGGTGCTGCTCGTTGAAGCGGCGGGGCAGGACCTTTTTCTGCTTTGCCAGGCGGTTGAGGGCGGTCTGATCGGCAAGAAAAACAGACTTGCGCGCGCAGAGTTCCAGCGCCCGGCGAAACAGCCCCGTCTCGCGGATTCTCGGTAGATTCAGCAGGAGCACGCCGGAGTTCAGATAGTTGATGCCGAAGAAACGGCAGCCGTAATAATCCCGCGCGGCGCCGAACTCCGCCCGCCCGAGGTCCTGCTCCCAAAGCTCCGCAATGTCCCGGCAGAGCACGGTGTCGGTGTCCAGGTAGATCAGCTTGGGCGGCATTTCCGGCACCCGGTCCGCAAACAGACGCAGGAAGGCATAGGGCGTGTCCTGCGTGTTCTGGTTCGGCGCGCCGTCAAGCGTTTCCAGGTAGTAGGCTTTGCAGTCCACCAGCCGGATGCGGCTGCCCGGGTTCCGCTCCTGCAGGACCGATGCCAGCAGGTCGCGCTGCGTCCCGGTCACCGGACGGAATGCCGGGTCGCGGTCGGTCAGGTCCATTGTGAATACAAAGAGGTCAATCGGTCCGGCATGGTGCTTGACGATTGAAAGCGTGCTGATGACCATGCCGTCAAAAACGGCTGCGTTACCGCAGAGCAGAATGGGAATCCGGTTCATGGGGGACCTCCGTTCGTTTCACATACTGATATTTTTCATAGTCCGATTCCTTCGCGCGCTCGGTCATTGCGGCATACACGCGGTCGCGCAGGTCGCGCGCCTGGGCACGGTCGGGAAGTGCGGAATCGGCGTAAAAGGGACCGTCCAGATAAACGGTGACATCGGGGCTTTTGCGTCTCGGGTCAGCCGGCTTGCGGTGAACAACCGTCATCGCGTAAGCGGGCATGCCGAAGCGGACGGGATAGCGAAAGGTGTCGGCGGGATAGTTGCGGATGAAGGAGCAGTAGGGCCAGAGGTGCGCTTCGGGGTAGACGGTGACCGCGTGTCCGAGCAGCGTGTGCTTTTCCAGCGCCTCCAGAAACGGCCGCATGCCGGAACATTCGTTCGGCACCGGAATCGCGCCGGAAAGCTCAATCCAGGTCCGGGTCAGGGGGACCGACAGGTTGTCGGCGCTGACGACCACTTTGGTCTTTTTCGGAAACGCGCAGAGCGAGGGGAGGAAGGCGTCGCCGTCCATCAGCGTGTGGTTTCCGTAAAGGAAATATCCGAATCTGCCGCACGCCTTCAGCTTCTCTTTTCCGATGATGCGGACGCGGTATTTGCACCGGCACCACAGCGCGGCAATCGGGGTCATGATGACGCGGTAGACCAGCAGCTCTGCAAGTTTCCAAATCGGATTTTTATGAAGGTAACGGTAAGAGCCGTCGATCCGGATCGGCTTGCGCGTGATGCCCGAGAAATCCTCGGTCCTCTCATTGCTGTAATAACGGATTTGTGCTTCGTTTGCGCCGGTCGTCATGCGTTGCTCCTTTCTGCCGCATCCCGCGGCGTTCGGTTCTGCACCTATTATACCGCGCACCAGGCAGGAGAACAACCTACTCTGCGCTCTCTCGCTTCTACGGATTCGGTTCTACCATTCTACGGGCGGTAGAAGGGCACTCTACTGTGAGTAGAATCGCCTGAAAACGTGCATACGCAGTCGAAAAAAGCAAAAAAATCCCCCTTTTCGGGGGAAGAAGAAAGGAGGGGCAGGGATTCGTTGCAAATTCGGTTGTAGGGGCTGCTTCAAGGAAGGCTGCGGTGTTGACACGGTGGGGGATCGGTATGCGGTTCGTATATGATTGATTCGTCTTGGATAGGGATTAACTGACTTGCCTCTGCCATTCCCGATCCAAGACGGACAAATTTATAATACGCCCCTCCATCCCTTGCCCACCCAACCGCAAAAAAAGCCCGAACCGTACGGTTCGGGCGGCATCAATCATCCCTCTTTCCGATCATCGGACGGCTGCTCTTGCGGGGCGGCATCGGGACATTCGGGCGGGTAGGCGAGACCGCAGTAGGGGCAGGTGCCACGGTCACCGCGATACTTGAAGGTCGCGTTGCAATGCGGGCAGACGGCGCTGTGGACCGGGTCGCTTCCGTCCGCTGCCGGGACGGCATGCACCCGCTTGCCGATGGCGGGCAGCAGATAGCGCTCCAGCGCTTTGCCGATTGCCGTGGAGATTACCGTGCAGGCAACGACTTCAACAATTCCGTTGATGCCGGCGATGAACGCAAAGACCTGCGCCAGGTTCATGGTACTGATGTTGACTACGAAATCATTGCCGAAATCCAGCGATGCGCTGCGGAACATCACAAAGAAGAACATGACAAAGAAGAAGGTGTTGAGAAAGGCTGCCGACAGCGAGGTCAGCGAGAACGCCAGCAGGCTCTTGCCGGTCTTCTTCAGCCATTGGAACAGGCAGCCGCTCAGAATACCCATCAAAAGACGGGGCACAATACAAAGGACGGCGGTTTTCCAGGGGCTGATGCTCAGGCAAATGACCCCGAATGCGCTCATGCCGAAGCACTGGAAGAAACTGGTGAGACCGAAAACCAGGCTCAGGACTGTTGAAGCAACGGGACCGACCGTGGTTGCCGCAATGGCGATCGGAATGGTCATGAAGGTGATCTCCAAGACGGTTCCGACACGGAGATAGCCGAGCGGGGTAAAGGCGAAGATCAGTTCAATCGCCACCAGCATGGCGATCTGAACGAGCTTCAGGGTTCGTTCATTTCGGTTTTGTGTCATGTCAAAAGCTCCTTTTTTCTTCCCGGAATCAGGGATTCCTGTATTACCCGAATATTCTAACACATTGGGGCGGTTTTGTCAAGAGCCTGTTCGTAAATTTCCACCCCCTGTTGTTCAAACGGTTTTCACAGAAAAATCATTTGACAACTGATTCATAGTATGATATAATGAAAGTGTTGTAATTCAATCTGTTTCGGATCTGTTAGAGAAGGAGTCTGAACCATCATGAAAACCATCGGACAAGCTAGGCTGACCGGAGAGCGGGCACTGTTTGGCGCGCACGACTGCGAGATTGTGGAAACAATCTTTGACGACGGCGAATCGCCCCTGAAGGAGAGCCGGAACATCTCGCTCCGTGCCTGTATGTTCAAATGGAAGTACCCGCTGTGGTACGCAAAAGATATTGACGTAAAGGACGGCACTTGGTTTGATATGGCGCGCGCGGGGGTGTGGTACAGCGACCGGGTGAAACTGGAAAACTGCGCAATCGAGGCACCGAAGAATTTTCGCCGCTGCCACGACCTCAGCCTTTCCCGCGTGTCCTTTTCAAACGCAGCCGAAACGCTGTGGAATTGCCGGAATGTGAAGCTTGCTGACGTAACGGCAAAGGGCGACTATTTCGCGATGAACTGCAGCGACATGCAGGTGCGGGGGCTGACGCTTTACGGCAACTATTCGTTTGACGGCTGCCGGAACCTGACGGTTGAGGATTCCCGTCTGCTCTCCAAGGATGCCTTTTGGAACTGCGAGAACGTGACCGTGCGGAACTGCTTCATCTCGGGCGAATACCTGGGCTGGAATGCCAAGCACCTGACGCTGATCGACTGCACCGTCGAATCGCTGCAGGGCTTCTGCTACATTGAAGATCTGGTCATGCGGAACTGCCGGCTGCTGAACACGACGCTGGCGTTTGAGTATTCCACAATCGATGCCGAGGTCGTTGGGCACATTGACAGCGTGAAGAACCCGAGCGCGGGCAGGCTGGTTGCGGGGTCGGTTGGAGACCTGATTCTGGAGCCGGACCGCATTGATCCGTCGAAGACCGAAATTCTGCTGGGGGAGACGGCTGCGGTATGAAATATGATTTTGATCAGGTTCCGGACCGGCGGGGGAGCGGGTCGCTCAAATGGGACGTTGGCGCCGGAGAACTGCCGATGTGGGTAGCGGACATGGATTTTCCGACCTGCCCGGCGGTGCGGGAGGCGCTGGCAGCGCGTGTGGCGCACGGCGTGTTCGGGTATACCGATGTCACCGAGGAATGGCGGCGCGCGGTGTGCGGCTGGTTTTCGCGGCGGCACGGGCTGGAGCCGGACCCGGATTGGCTGATTTTTGCAACCGGTGTGGTGCCGATTCTTTCCAGCGTGGTGCGCAAGCTGACTACGCCGAACGAAAATGTGCTGCTCCTGACGCCGGTTTACAACATCTTCTATAACAGCATTATCAACAACGGACGCCGCCCGCTGGAGGTGCCGCTGGTCTATGCGGACGGGGCATACCGCATGGACTTTGCCGCGCTGGAGGCAGGGCTTGCCGACCCGCAGACCACGCTGATGATTCTGTGCAACCCGCACAACCCGGTCGGAAAGATCTGGGACCGCGAAACGCTGGAGCGGATCGGTGTGCTTGCCGCCCGGCATCATGTTGTGGTGGTGTCGGACGAGATTCACTGCGACCTGACCGACCCGGGGCGGGCATATGTGCCGTTTGCTTCGGTCTCCGAGACCTGCCGCGAGAACTGTGTGGTCTGCTTTGCACCGACCAAAACCTTCAACCTGGCGGGCATTCAGACTGCCGGGGCGATGGTGCCGAACCCCTTTCTGCGCCACAAAGTCTGGCGCGCGCTGAATACCGACGAGGTTGCCGAGCCGAACGTGTTCGCCATGCCGGCGGCGGTTGCGGCGTATACAGAGGGGGACGAATGGCTGGACGCGCTGCGTGCGTATCTCTTCGAAAACAAGCAGACGGTGCGGCGGTTTCTTTCCGAGCGGCTGCCTGCGGTCCGGCTGGTGCCGGGTGAGGCGACCTATCTGTTGTGGCTGGACTGCGCGGCGTATACCGACGATTCGGCGCGCCTGGCAGCGGAGATTCGCGCCAAGACCGGGCTGTATCTCTCGGACGGCGTGCAGTACGGCAAGGGCGGCGAGACTTTTTTGCGCATGAACATCGCCTGCCCCCGGGCGCGTGTTCTGGAGGGGTTGGAAAGACTGTATACCGCGCTGACCTGACGGACTTGCGGTTTGTGCGTGTTGCACGAAAATACAAGCGGGACACCGGGAAATTGCAAAAGCCGCTTGACAAATGCCGCCGAGCGTGATATAATAGCACACAATTGAATCGTCGGACAACAATGATGTCAGAGGCGCGAAATCAATCAGTACCGTCGGGGAGGTCTTCAGGGACCGGAGATCCGGCAGGAAAGGTGCTTTCGCCGAAGCTGACCCGCGCCTGAGTGCGGGTCCTGCTGGGCGCTTGGGGAACACCCATGCGACTGTCGCAACCATTTGCGGAGTGCTGCATCCGGTTTCGTTCCTTATTCGGTATCCTTTTGGGATGCCTGCTGAACGGTCGGGGCACTTGCTCCGGCCGTTCAGCATTTTCTATTTTCAAGGAGGAACAACCCATGAAACGAATCCTGACCGCCATCCTGACCCTTTGCCTTGCAGCTGCGCTGCTGACGTCCTGCAAATCGCGGCAGAAGGTTGACATCTCCGGCATGACCAGCCTTGCCGACCTGAACGGCTCCGGCGCGGTCATCGCGGCGCAGTCCGGCACCTTCCATCTCACCGCACTTCAGGAGCAGCTGAGCGGGGTGGAGAAGAAGGAATACAAGGATTTCCCGACGCTGCTGGTGGCGCTCAAGAGCGGCGCAATTGACGGCTACATTGCCGAGGAGCCGACCGCGGTTGATGCCTGTGCGAGCGACAGCTCCATCGGGTACATCAAGCTGAAGAACAACGACACCGGCTTTGCGGTGACCGGCGATGACAACGGCATTGCCATCGGGGTGAAGAAGGGGTCCGCGCTGACTGCGCAGATCAACGCGATTCTTGCCGAAAAGGTGACGCCTGCGGTCCAGACCGCGCTGATGGAGCAGATCTTTACCATCTGTACGTCTCCCGAGGACGAAAAGAACCTGACTTTTGCGCTGCAGTCGACCAATACCGACACCTCCAACGGCACGCTCCGCGTTGGAATGGAGTGCGCATACAATCCCTTCAACTGGACGCAGACCAACGATGCAAACGGCGCGGTACGGTACGGCGACGGGCTGTATGCGAACGGTTACGACGTACAGGTTGCCAGGTTTGTGGCTGCGGAGCTGGGCATGAAGCTGGAGATTGTGCGGTATGATTTCGATTCGCTGATCGGCGGCATTAAGAGCGGCAACGTGGATGCGATTATTGCCGGCATGAGCCCGACTGCCGAGCGGCTGGCAGAGATTGATTTTACCGAATGCTACTACAAGAGCGAGCTGGTTATCATTTATAAGAAGTAACACGACAGGAGGGGAAACCGTGAATTTTTGGAAGGAAACAGGCGAGATTATTGCCGATTTTTACCCGCAGATTCTCTCCGGCGTCGGGTATACGATGCTGATTGCGCTGACCGGGACGGTTGCGGGGCTGCTGATTGGGCTTCTGACCGGCGTGGTGCGCACGGCGCCGCTGTCACACCGGAAGCCGCTGCGCGTGCTGCACCGGGTGCTGAACGGGCTGATTGCGGCTTATATCGAGGTCTTCCGGTCGACTCCGATGATGGTGCAGGCGATGGTCATTTTCTGGGGCTTTGCGTTCCTCAACGACGGGCAGACGCTGCCGCTGATTCCGTCCGGTATTTTCATTGTGTCAATCAACACCGGCGCTTACATGGCAGAAATCGTGCGCGGCGGCATCATTTCGGTGGAAAAGGGGCAGACGGAGGGCGCGTATTCGGTCGGCATGACCCATGCGCAGGCGATGCGCCATGTGATTCTGCCGCAGGCGCTGCGCAACATTCTGCCGTCGGTCAGCAACGAGTTTGTCATCAACATCAAGGACACCTCGGTGCTCAACGTCATCGGCGTGACCGAGCTGTATTTCATGGCTGGGGTCATCATTCGCCGCAACATGAAAATTTTCCAGACCTATCTGATCATTTGCGTGCTGTATTTCTTGCTGACCTTCACGATTACGCGGCTGTTGCGGCTGCTGGAGCGCAAGCTGGACGGCGCGAAGAACTACACCATTTGCGGCTCGCAGTCTGACCCGGCTGCGGAGATTCACATTCAGGCAGAGGAGGGCGAGCCATGGAACCGGTGATTGAGCTGATCCATCTGGAAAAGAAGTTTGGTGACCATGAGGTCCTGCGCGACATCAATCTGACGGTACATCGTGGCGAGGTAATCAGCGTAATCGGTTCGTCCGGTTCGGGCAAGAGCACGATGCTGCGCTGCGTGAATCTGCTGGAGGAGCCGACCGGTGGAAAGATTCTCTACGAGGGGAAGGACATCACGGCGCCCGGTGTGCGGCTGTCGGATTACCGCGCGAAGGTGGAGATGGTATTCCAGCAGTTCAATCTGTTTGGCAACATGACGGCGCTGGAAAACTGCGTGCGCCCGCAGACGGTGGTCCTGAAGCGGTCGCGTGCGGAGGCGCGGGAGATTGCCGGGCGATATCTCGATATGGTTGGGATGTCGGCATACCGGAACGCGCGCCCGTCCCAGCTGTCCGGCGGGCAGAAACAGCGGGTTGCGATTGCGCGGGCGCTGTCGATGAACCCGGACGCGATTCTGTTCGACGAGCCGACCTCGGCGCTTGACCCGGAGATGGTTGGCGAGGTGCTGGACGTGATGAAGCGTTTGGTGCAGTCCGGCTTGACGATGGTGGTTGTGACGCATGAAATGGCGTTTGCGCGCGATGTTTCCGACCGCGTGATCTTTATGGATGGCGGTGTGATTGTAGAGGAGGGTGCGCCCTCCGCGCTCTTCACCGCCCCCACGCACCCCCGCACGCGCGAGTTTTTAAGCCGGTATCTGAAGGGGTGAGGAAGACCTCGGGGCGCCGCCCCGAACCCCGCTTAGGGGGCTTCTTTCGGAGAAGCCCCCTAAGAACCCCAAGAACTTCACCGCACAGGGCAACCGGATTCGCAGAACGTAAAAAATTCTTACGTTCCACCAATCCGGTTGCCCTGTGCGGTGAAGTTTCGGGCTCTTCGAGCCTGCTCGGAAGGAAGCTCTGAGCGGATTTCGAAGCGGAACCTCGGGGTCCCTGCTCTCCCACCAGCCCACCCCCCAAAAAAAGAAACAGGCAAAATTCTCACCTGTTTCTTTCCGGGCCGCCCTATGGCTGAAGCCACATGCTTTTACTCATTTGCCTTGAGCGCTTCCACCATGTCGATTTTCTTGTTCTTTCTGGCAACCATTAGGCTGACGAGGAGGGAGATGCCGAGGGTGAGGGCGAAGCCGATCAGGTAGGTCACGGGGCTGACCACAACGCGCATTTCGTATTCGGATGCCAGCGCGTCGCAGAGGTAGCGGAGGGTCAGAACACCGAGCGGGATGCCTGCGGCGATGCCGATCAGGGAGACCCACAGGTTCTGCCCGATCAGCAGCCTGCCGATTTTGCGGTCGCGGAACCCGACCACCTTCAGCGTTGCCATTTCGCGGTAACGCTCGGTATAGCTCATCACGCCGAGGTTGTAGAGCACCACAATGCCAAGCACCAGCGCCGCGGCTACCAGGATAAAGACCATCAGGTCCATAATTTCGGTAAAGGAATCGAAGGAGTCAATAATTGCCTGCTTCGATTGCACGCTCTTGATTGCGCTGTCGGACGCAATGTCCGCAGCGGCAGTCCGGGTGTAGACCGAATCCGGCGTGTGCGCGATGCCAAGCGTTTTTGCGTAGGTGTCTGACAGCATGACCGATTCGGTGATGCTCCGGACCACGCCCGCAATCCGCAGGGTGTAGCGGGTATCCGTTCCGTAGAGTGTCACGGTCAGCGTGTCGCCTGCGTCAACGCCGAACTCCTTCGCCAGCCTCCGGCAGATGAACGCGCCGTCATCCGGCAGGGCAGGGTAGCGGTCCTTTTCGTCCGGGAACCGAACGCTGTCGTGCGTCAAGCCGTAAATGTCGAGCGAGACCGTCTTTTCTTCAATCTGAACGCCGAGCGATGCGCTCCAGTCGCCGGAATAGCGGTCGATCACTGCCTGGCGCACGTCATCGGAAGCGTCCTCGGTGAAGTAAATCCGCGCCGCATAGTTGGTCGCCTGCGTGTAGTAAGTGTCAAGGAATGCAGCCATCGTGTCGCGCATGCCGAGCGAGCCGACCACCAGAAGCGTGCAGCCGATGATGCCGATCAGGCTCATTGCGGTCCGCGCCTTGTGCCGGATGATGTCGCGCAGATTCCAGCGCGTGCCGAAGGAGAGACGGTGGAACAGCCGGCTCCGCTCAATCAGCAGCTGCTTCATCTTTTTGGGCGTATAGGGACGGAGCGAATCTGCCGCCGTGCCGCGCAGCATCTGCCGCACCGACAGCCAGCCGATGAAGGTCAGCAGCACAATCATGCCGCCGGTTACCGCCCAGCAGAACCACGGGGCGTACAGCCCCCAGCTCGGCATGTCCATGTAGGTCCCCATCATGCCGGAGGGATTGATGATCACCCAGGCGATGAGAAAGCCCAGCCCGATGCCGATCGCCGAGCCGATCAGACCGACCATCAGGGCGTAGGAGGTGTAGTGCAGCAGGATGCGCCGGTTCTTGAAGCCGAGCGCTTTCAGCGTGCCGATCTGCGTTTTTTCCTTGACTGTCAGGCGGTGCATGGTGGTCACCATCGTCAGCACGGCAATCAGCAGGAAGAGCACCGGCAGGATCGATCCCATCGTTTTGCCTTCATCAATCTCGCCGGACGCGCCGGAATAGGAGGAGTTTTCGTCCTTGGTCAGCACCATGTAGGTTTTGCCGAGCGCGCTGTCACTGGCATCGATGAAATCCTTTTTGGAAAGGTCGGAGCGCGCGTTCAGTTGCGGGTAGTAGGCATGTCCGCCCATGACCGATTCGTACATGGCAGGGGAGATATAGGCAAACCCGTGTGTGGCAAAGTCGGGCATCAGCTGGGTCTCGTCACGCACGCAGATCAGGTATTCGCCCGAGCGGACCAG